>JAGNEZ010000025.1 GCA_018003015.1 Phycisphaerae bacterium
ATGGTGAAATACTCGCTGTTGAGTCTAGTGCACTACTAACAGACGGAAGGCGCCGACCCTGTCGGGCGTGTGGAATCTCCGCCGCGGGTGTTAAGCCCGCAGGGTTCCGTGGGAATCAAGGCTAGGTCAACCCGCCGGGACCGCCAGGCAAACCCGCCAAGACCACCAGGCAAATGAGTCCAGCGCCCCTAACCAGGCCCGCCAAGCGCGTGTCTAATCCAATAAGGCATGCTCCGTGCTCGCGATTATGACCCCAGGAGATCCACATGAGAACTGTCACACGATTTATTACTACATTGATGACAGTCGCCACGGTCATACCCGCATTCGCCCAGGTCGACACCACTGCGGCTGAGAACAAGCTGCTGAGCATGCGGGCCGCCCAGGCGGACGCCTACCGCAAGCTGGCCGAGGCGATCAAGGGTCTCAAGATCACGTCCGACACCTACGTCAAGGACTTCGTCGCCGAGAGCGACTTCATCCAGGCGGCCATGGACACGTTCATCCGAGGCGTGAAGCTGGGCCAGCCGAGGTGGCTCAGCGACCAGTCCTGTGAGGTGCCGGCCGAGGTGACCGTCTCGCGGCTGATCCAGGAGATCAAGCAAGTCCACGCCCGGCACTACAAGGGTGACCGGATCAAGGGTCACGACATCGAGCACATGAATCAGCACGTTCGGACGGAGGTCATCAAGGTCGTGGGCACCGGCGCCCCGCGCCCGGATCTGCCGCCGAACCTGCCGGCCGGCGTCGAACAAGTGATCGAGAAGGGTCCTCCTCCCCCGCCGACCCCGCCGCTCCCGCCGCTCTGGCAGAAACTGGGTCCTCAGGCCCGGATGATGGCTGTCCGGGCGGCCCGACTCGTCGCCTTGAGGAATCTCGCCGAGCGGATTGGCGGCCTGCGGGTCACCTCGAACACCCTGGTTCGCGATTTCGTGACCCAGTCGGACGAGATCACCGCCGTCACCGAGCAGATGTTGGTCGGGTTCAAGGTCACCTGCGAGTACCTCCATTCCAACGAACCGATCGCCGAGGTCACGATCGAGGTGCCGATGGAGTCGGTGATCAACGTGATCAAGGAGCTGCACAGCCGCAGCATCCAGGGAGACCGCATCAAGGGAACGGACGTCACCGAGGTGACCAAGCAAATCCAGCGCCAGGTCTTCGAGGCCTCCGGCATGGGTATACCCCCGCCGCAGTGCGTGAAGCAGGCGGAGGCCGCGTTGCAGACCACCTATCCTCCGTGGGCGACCGGGTGGATCACGATGGACGGCCAAGGCATGGCTCCGAATGACAAGCGGGGCACGCCGCAGGGCAGACTGCTCGCGGCCCGGGCCGCGGAACTGGAGGCCAAACGCAAGCTGGCGGAACACGTGATGGGCCTGCGCATCGAATCGAACCTCGTGGTCGAGGACTTCATCGCCCAGCACGACGAAATCCGGAGTTCGGTCGATGCGGTGATCGTGAACTCGCGGGTCGAAAGGACGACCTTCGACGGCGACATCGCCACGGTGACGGTGGTCGTTCCGGGCATGCAGGTCTGGGAACTGATTGACGGACGGATGCGGGCCGGCCAGGGCGGCTAGTCGGCAAACGGGACGGACGGTCGAGCAGGAAGGAGAGTCTGACATGCAGCGTTTCACGATCGCCCTGGCGTTGGCGGTCCCGGCCTGGACACTGGCCACCTTGACCGGCTGCGGGAGCGAAGTTCGGAGCTACCAGAGCAGCGAGCGAATTGAGCAGGCCGAGCCGAGGATGGTATCTCCCGGCAGCGAAGCGCTGGTGCCTGATCGCGTTGAGCAGACTGAACCGAGGATGGTGTCGCCGGGGACGGAGGTTCTGGTGCCCGACCGAGTGGAATGACTCGGGCAGTTGACGCGTGGTCAGCGACGGCGTGGGGCGGGTGTTGGCGAGCGGCCGGCACCCGCGTTTTCATGCGCCGGCGGCTGGAGTATGATGCGATCATGTCGGTTTCCGGGTCCATGGTTGACCGCTCTCGGCAGAACTCTGGGGCTGAGGGCCGGTCGGGGTGTGGGCGTGTCGTCGCCCTGAGCCTGCTGGGCTGGGCCGCCCTGGTCATGGTCGGCACCGTGGCCCTGGCACAGGAGCCGGAGAGCCAGCCGGCCAGCGTCGCCCAGAGGGCGAGTGACCAGGCGTTCCAGCAGCTGGTCGACGAAGTCATGGCCATCCACCTGGCGGGTGGATGGACCGTGGGTGGCCTGCTTGGCGTGGTGCCCGACGCCGATCGCGGACTCCGAGAGAGCCTTTTGGAATCCCGGGTAGAGCGCCGGGCCAGGCCCCTTCCAGGGAACCTGGTCGAGGTCGAGGTCTCGCTGCCGATGGAGCGGCTGGCGGAGATGCTCCAGGACATTGCCGCCCGGTTCTTTCCGAAGGCGGACCGGTCGGTGGTCGAGATCGAGAGCCGCGGCCGGGCGCGTCTCGCGGGCGTCGGCCGGGTCAGGGCTGACGGGAGCGCGGTCGGGCTGCCGGTCGGGTGGCGGCACTGCGACGAGCACCAGTTGGCCCTGGTTCGAGCGGCGGCGGAGACCGATCTGCGGCAGCATCTGCTGGAGCGTATGGGGCAGTGGCGACTGACGCCGACGCAGACCGTGGGGCAGTTGTGGGGCCGGTTTCCGGCGTTTCGCCGGGCGGTTGGGCGGCGGGTTTGCGCCGTGGCGTTGCCCAAGGCGGTCTATGAGCCGGCAGGCATCTGTCGCGTGTCGGACGAGATCGGCCGGACCGACGTGCTCCAGATCCTGATCCGAGGGGCGGAGGACTCGGGCGATCCGATCGAGGCGGATCTGACGCGGGCGGTGGACCCGGAGTTCCAGGATCCGCTGATTCTGGACGGGTTTGCGGTCGCCCCGGGGATCGCGTGGAGTCTGGCGGGGGCGACCGAGGTTGAGTCGATGACCGGGCGGCCGGTCTGGGTGGAGCGCACGCTGAGCGTCAAGGTCACGGGTCAGCCGCCGGTGAACGTCGCCGGTCGCGAGATCCGGCGCCGGCTGGCGGCGGGGGCTGCCGGGATCGAGGCCAGGCGCCAGCTCTGGCTTCAGATCGAGCAGTTACCTCTTCCAGGTGGCATAGCCCTCGATGGCCTGCTCGCCCACCTGGGCAGGCCGGCGGACGCGCTGTTGGCCATCGAGAACGCCATTCAGCAGACCGAGGGGCCGAGCTTCGACGAGCAGGACAATGCCACGGTCGCGTTCACCGCCCGGCTGGACATTGTCTGGGAGGTAGTCCGAGGCATCTGGCCCGCCAAGGACGCTGGTCGCAAGGCCGGTTGACAAGCCCCCCTGCCCGGCTAGCATGGTTCGCCGGCGACGCGAAGCACCCGCCGAGTGCTTGATTTCACGACTGATGATCGAACGATCGAGGAGGATCGATGGCCGGTTTGAAGGTACGCCAGGACGCATGTGATCTGGACTTTCTTGCCCTTGGGGCGGTGGTTCATCGGCTTGATCCCGGGGTGATTCCGTTCCGCAAGGCCCGCTCGGTGGCCATTCACGTCTCTGGTGGGGAGTACAACGTGGCGGCCGGGCTTGCGGACTGCTTCCGGCTGCGGACGGGGATTGCGACGGCGATGGTCGACTACGGGATCGGCGAGTTGGTCCAGGGCCGGGTGCGTGAGATGGGGGTCAAGCCGTTCTACAAGTGGTTCGAGCACGACGGCGTGCGTGGGCCGAACATCGCGACGGTGTACAGTGACCGCGGCCAGGGTGTTCGCCCGCCGGTGGTGTTCTACAACCGCTCGAACGAAGCCGGGGCGTTGCTGAAGCCGGGCGATTTCGACTGGGTGAAGATTCACGCCGGAGGGGTTCGCTGGTTCCATTCGGGAGGCATTTTCGCGGCCCTGTCGGAGACGACATCGGAGCTGATCCTCGAGGGGATGCAGGCTGCCAGGGCTGCGGGGGCGATCAACTCGTTCGATCTCAACTACCGGGCGAAGCTGTGGGCCCCGATCGGCGGTCTGCCGCGTGCTCAGCAGGTTTTGCGGAAGATCGTCGGCAACGTGGACGCCCTGATCGGCAACGAGGAGGACTTGCAGAAAGGTTTGGGCATCCAGGGACCTGAGGTTGCCTCCAAGTCGAAGCTGGATGCGGACACGTTCTTCACGATGATCGAGCGGGTCGTCGAGCGGTTCCCGAACGTGAAGATGGTGGCGACCACGCTGCGGGAGGTTCACTCGACCAATCGGCATGATTGGGCGGCGGTGTTGTGGTTGGACGGCCGGCGGTACGTCACCCCCACCTGCCAGCTTGACGTTATTGACCGGATCGGGGGCGGCGACGGTTTCGCGGCGGGCCTGCTGTACGGTCTGCTGGCCGGCCGCCCACCGGAGGAAGCCCTGCGGCTGGGCTGGGCTCACGGTGCCCTGCTGACCACGTTCCCCGGCGACGTGACCATGGCGAAGCTCGAGGAGGTCGAGGCGTTCGCCAAAGGCTGTTCGGCGCGAGTGCAGAGGTGAGGTGGAGCGGTCAGGGGTCGGCGGTCAGCGGCCGGCGGTCAGCGGTCAGCGATCAGCGGTCGGCTGCCTGAGCGGCTGAAGGGAGCTTCATAGCCCTGAGTTGGACGGGGGGGCACGGGGCCAAAGCACGCACATCCTTGCGGTTTCCCGGACCAGTTCATCTCACCGTGGCGTCTGCCGGCCAGATCGGAGGAGGGCTTGTCGGGCGGATGGGCGTCAGGGTTTGGGGCGAAACGAACCCAATCGAAGCCTGGTTGTCGGTCGTCGAACCGCGTTATTGATGCCGCCAGAGCGGTTCCTGCCCGGGATCCATGAAAAGCCCGGCGCCAAACGAAGCCAATGTTGCCCCCCCGATGTTGACCTCAAGTGCACCCTGGGAAGCAGGATGTCCGCTTTTGAGGATGTCAAAGAACGCGTTGCGTGGTCGGGGCACGGCCTGGTTACCGGCGGAGGCCGCAGGCACCGCTCGCCATGAAGAACACGGCGGGTGTTCCGAAGGAAGGTCGGAAGCCGGATCGGGGCTCCGCCCTGGCCGGGGTGATGCCTGCCGGCGGGTGGTGGTTGCTGATTGCGACTCACGTTCGCAGGACGGTCTTTCCGTAGGCTCGCGACTCGATGATTTGGTGGTGAGCCTGGGGGGCCTCGGGGAGAGGGATTTGCCAGCCGATCACCGGCGTCAGGGCGCCGTTGGCCAATCCGGCCCGGATGGCCGCGTGGAGCGTGATCTGGTCGGCCTCGGGTATATTGAGCAGGGCCATACCGAGGATAGCGCTGTCGCGGCCCATCGTGGTGCGGGGGTCGATCTCGATTCGGCCGCGGCTGCCGACGACCACGACTCGCCCGTTCTTGGCCAGCAGGGGCAGATCGCGGTCGAGGTTGACGTTGGCCGGTCGTTGTCGCGGGTTCTGTCCTATGGTAGACAATTGCCGGCTCCGGACCAGGGTCATAGAATAGCTCTCGTTTGCCGCCCGGCGCGGCGGGGAGTTGCCCGTGATTCGTCCGGCGACCATGGTCGATGTGCCTGCGATCCACCGGTTGATTACCGGTCATGCCGAGTTCAATCGGATGCTGTTTCGTTCGCACGCCGATCTGTACGAGCACTTGCGGGATTTCTTCGTGGCGGTGGAGAACGTGGACGGGGCGGAGCGGGTGGTGGGTTGTGCGGCATTAGAGCTGGCCTGGCGTGATCTGGCGGAAGTCAAGAGCCTGGCTGTGGCCGAGGGCTGGCAGGGTCGGGGGATTGGCTCGGCCCTGGTCCGGGCGGTGGTAGCGGAGGGTCGCCGGCTGGGCTTGGCCAGGGTGTTTGCCCTGACCCGCGAGGATCGTTTTTTCGGGAAGCTGGGATTCGCTCAGGTTCCCAAGGAGACGCTGCCGCACAAGGTCTGGACGGACTGTGTTCGCTGCCCGCTCCAGGCGAACTGTGACGAGATTGCCGTTGTGTTGAGTGTTGAGTCTTGAATCATGAAGCATGTCCACAAGCGTCGCGGTCGTGTGAAGGCCATCGGGATCGGCATTGCCGCCTTGCTGGTGGGCATCGGCCTGGTGGTTCTGAGTTTCATGATTGCGCCGTCGCCGCAGGAGGCCGGGGCCACTTCTCCGGCAGCCACGGCCCCGGCGAGTTCCGCGCCGGCGACGACCCAGCCCACACGGGAGTCGCAGGAGGAAAACCGGCGTCGGGCCTCGGCCCAGAACATGAGCAACCTGGTCTTCATGTTCGGCACACTCAGTTTCGGGGTGGCCGCGATCTGTGCCGGCTGGGTGGTTTATGACATCCGCCGCTCCCGACCGGCCTGGATGACGCAGACGAAGTTTCCGCGCAAGCGATAGGCTGCGGACGAAGCCGGAAGGCGGACCGGTCTTCAGTGACCGGTCCAGGGATGCGCCTTGAGCGGGAGAGGTTGCCGAGGCGACCTCAGGGTGTCGCGCCCCTCATTGACGTCCGCTGGGCGAGGTTGACCGTCTCAGAGCCTATCTGAGCAGATTTGGTGAGACGGGGAAGCGGCTTGAATCAGCGCCGGCGAGATGCCGGTCGCACACCTACTGAGACAGGGACGAAGGTGTCACGGGCCCGGTTTTGGCCTCCGGGGTTTCGAGTGATGCGGTCGTTCTCTATAATTCCCCCCCGATGAGTCGATTCATCGCTTCCCAGCATTTCGATGACCCGGTGTCGCTGCACATGCGGGCCTGGAGCACTGCCCTTCGCCAAGACATGACCGTGAGCGAGGCGTTGACGGAGCTGCGCACACGTGATCTGAGCGACAAGGTCGTCTACTTGTATGTTACCGATGCTGACCAGCGGCTGGTCGGCGTGGTCTCGACCCGCCGATTGCTGATCAGCCCGCCCTCGGAGTGTGTCCAGGCGATCATGGATACCCAGGTGGTTGCGATCGAGGCGACGGCGACGGTGTTGGAGGCGTGCGAGTCGTTCGGCCAGCACCGGTTTCTCGCCCTGCCCGTCGTTGATTCAGAAGGGCGGCTGGCCGGGGCCATCGACATCGGCCTGTTCACCGACGAGGCGGTCACGGGCTTCGAGCGCCGGCAGGCGGAGCGTGTGTTCCAGCTCATGGGCGTGCACGTGGCCCTTGGGCGCAAGGTATCTCCGTGGCGCAGCTTCGTGGACCGGTTTCCCTGGCTGTTGTGCAACATCATTGGCGGGATTCTCTGTGCTCTGATTGCCGGGCGCTACGAGGCGTTTCTCGACACGGTGATTGTGCTGGCCCTGTTCATTCCGGTGGTGCTGGCCCTGGCCGAGAGCGTGAGCATGCAATCCATGACCCTGACGCTGGTGGGGCTGGAGTCCCAGCGGATTCACTGGCTGCGGTTATGGGGCAATTTACGCAAGGAGTTTGCCACCGCGGCGATGCTGGGTACGGGATGCGGGCTGGTTGTGGGGCTGGTCGCGTTTGTCTGGAAGGGATCGGGTTTGGTTTCGCTCTCCATCGGTGCGAGCATCGCCCTGGCGATGCTCACGGCATGCCTGCTGGGGGTGCTCATTCCGACGACCATTCGCCGGTTCAACCGTGATCCGCGGATTGCCGCCGGCCCGATCGTGCTTGCCTCCGCCGACATCGCCACGCTGGCTTTCTACTTCAGCCTCTCCGGCTGGCTCCTGGGTCGATGACTTGCCCTTCCGGACGGCCGGTTCTCCGCAGGGGTGGGGGGCGCGCATGGCGGACGGGCCGCGGATCAATCGCCAGGCGGGGTCTCGGGAGGTGGATCGTCGCCTGCCGGGGGCGGCAGCTCTGGTCGCATTTCGGTCGCCTGGAGTGTTCGGGGGGTTCGTTCCAAGGGTTCGAGGAGGTTGACATCGGTGCCGGCGGGTGCGGCGTGCAGGTCCTTGAACCGTCGGGCGCAGGGCAGCACCTTGGCTTCCAGTGAGCCGACGGCGTCGTTGTAGGCCCCGACAGCGGTTCCGAGGTTGCGGCCGAGCTTGTCGAAATGTGCGCTCATGGTGCAGATCCGCTTGTAGAGGTCTTTGCCCAACTCGCTGATGTCCTGGGCATTTCGGGCGAGGCTTTCCTGGCGCCAGCCGTAGGAGACGGCCCTTAGCAGGGCGATCAAGGTGGTCGGAGTGGCCAGGATCACGCGTTGATCGACGCCGAACTCGATGAGGGCGGGGTCCTGCTCGAGGGCGGCGCTGAAGAAGGTTTCGCCTGGCAGGAAGAGGACGACGAACTCCGGGGCGGGCTGGAGGTGCTCCCAGTAGGACTTGCGTGCCAGGGCGGTGACGTGGTTGCGGATCTGGCGGGCATGCTCGGCCATTTTCGCCTTGCGTTGTTCGTCGTCGCCGGTCTCGATGGCCTCGAGGTAGGCGGCCAGGGGGGCCTTGGCATCCACCACGATGCTCTTCTCGCCCGGCAGGCGGACCAGGAGATCGGGGCGGAGGCGGCCTTCATCGCCCTCGACGATCTGTTGTTCATAGAAGTCGCAGTGATCGACCATGCCGGCCATTTCGACCACGCGTTTGAGCTGAATCTCGCCCCATCGCCCGCGGACCACGGGGGAGCGGAGGGCCTTGACCAGGTTTGACGTCTCGGACCGAAGCTGGTTCTGGGTATCGATGAGCGACCGGACCTGGCTGCGTAGTGACTCGTAGGCCCCGACTCGCTCCTTCTCGATGCCTTGGATTCGGGTGTTGAATTCCTTGAGCGATTCGGCGACTGGCTTGACCAACTCCCCGATAGCCGCCTGTCGCTTCTCGAGATCGCCTTTGGCGCTTTCCTGGAACTTCTCCAATGAGGCCCGGGCCAGTTCGAGAAAGGACTGATTGTTGCTGAGCATGGCTTCCGACGCCAGGGCCTTGAAGGCGTCGGAGAGCCGGACGCGGGCCTCTTCGAGCAGCTTGAGCTTCTCCTCGGCGAGGCGAGCTTGTTCGGCCAGTCTGGTTTCGAGTTCTGCCTGGGCTGCCTTGAGGGCCTTCTCGGTTTCCTGCAGGCCGGTGACCTGGGCCTCCTTCTCCTTGAGGACGGCCTCGAGTCTGGGGATCTGGCGGCACTGTTCTTCGGCGGCGGATCGTTTGGCGGTTTCCACCTGGGCCTGTTCGCGCATGAGGCCGATGTCGCCGTTCAATCGCTGTGATTCGGCGGCGAGCTCGGCCAGACGCCGTTCGTGGCCCTGGAGTCGCTCCTGGAGGGCGGCGCGTTGGGCTTCCGATTCGGCGCGGCCCAGCTGGATGGCGTCGGCGATGCGGCCGCGGAGCACGAGCCACAGGGCGGCGGCACCGAGGACCAGACCCAGGATCAATGCGAAGACCGGGAGCGTGGAGCCCATGATGCAGACAAGTGTAACTTCGTTGGCCGTCGATACAAGCAGGGTCGGCCGGGCGGGTTTGCCTGGAGGGCATCTGTCCGCGTGGCGATTGGCGTCGAGAGGTATCGCCTGATGACGGTTGCAGCGGATGGGAGCACGTTCCGACCGGGCGATTCGGGTTTCGTTGACATCGTTGCGGCCTGGTTTGTACGATCAAGGAGTGTTTTCCAGAAAGAGGAACGGACGGGTCTCGTCTATCCTCCTGGATGGCCGGTGTGGATCGTCCGCGTGTTTTGAAGGAGGCCTCGCCATGCAACGCCCCAACGGGGAACCCGTGTTTATCGGCATTGCCGGAACGGTTCTGGCCCTGGACCGATCGACGGGTGAGGAGATCTGGCGTACGCCGCTGAAGGGCAGCGACTTCGTCAATCTGGCCCTCGACGGCAACCAGTTGCTGGCCTCGGTGCGAGGGGAGGTATTCTGTCTCGATCCGGCCACGGGCGAGATTCTGTGGCACAATGGGCTGAAGGGTCTGGGTTGGGGGCTGGTGTCTTTCACGAGCCGGTCGATGTCCAGTTCTACGGGATGCGTTATGGCAGCCGAAGGCAGTCGAAGGCAGCAACGAGCGGCGACGGCCACGTGAATCGTGCCCGGCTCGTGCCGACCGACCCGCTTCACGACTTGGTGCGAGGCCATTTGTGCCTGACCGGCGAACCCATCGCGGCCGACATCCCGAGGATGATCGCTTGTTCGCGCCGACGGTCTGGCCGACGCTCTGCCGCGCGGTCGAGGATCTTTCCTGGCTGCTGACGGGCGGATACGCGGAGAAGTCCGCCCTCAAGCTGGTTGGTGATCATTTCCAGCTCAACGAGCGGCAGCGTACGGCGGTGATGCGCTGCGCGTGCAGCGACGCGTCGCTGGCGCATCGGCGCCGGACGGAGGCGGCGGAGGTGGAGGTAGGAGACCAGCCGCTGCTGATTGACGGCTACAACGTTCTGACCAGCATCGAGGCGGCCCTGGCCGGGGGGGTAGTCCTCGAGGGCCGAGACGGCTGCTACCGGGATATGGCCAGCATGCACGGCACGTTCCGGCAGGTGAAGGAGACGATGCCGGCCAGCGAGCTCATCGGGCGGGTGCTGGCCCACCTTGGGGTCGCACGGGTGGTGTGGTACCTGGATCGGCCGGTCTCGAACAGCGGCCGGCTCAGGACGATGCTGCTCGCGGCCGCGGGGCGTCAAGGCTGGTCCTGGCAGGTGGAGTTGGTGGCCAATCCGGATGCGGTTCTGGCGGCCAGCGAGGCGATGATCGCGACGGCCGACAGCGTGGTCCTCGACCGGTGCAGACGCTGGTTCAATCTGGTTCGCCGGGCCATCGCCATCGGGCTGCCGAGTTGCCCGATTGTGCGTCTGCACGCGTGACGCCGGATTTGCCGCGCAGGCCCGATGCCTGGAGAGCGGGCGGAGGCGGTCTCTTTGCCGGTCGGGGATGGGCGGAAGGCGATGGCCCGCCTGCGAAGGGGAGCCGAGCGGGGTGGGAGTTCAGGCGAGGTACCGGGCGCGGACCTGCGTGGTGATCGAGGTTGTTCGGAAAGGGCACGGCAGGCAACAGGGCTCGTCGTGCAGACCCTCAGTGTGGTCCGCAAGGCGAGCCCTGCCAACTGGAAAGGAGCACGGAAACGCTGTGTGGTTACGCCCGGGGGGGGCGAAGCTCTGGTTATCAGACCGATGGTACGGTTCCGCCGCCCATGGTGGTGCTGGCCGGCTGGGTCCCGGAGGTGAACATCGCCTGGATGGCCTGGAAAGCCGTCTCGGTGATGCCCTGGCTGGCGGCGACGGCGGTCTCACCCAGCCCGTTGATCAGGGCGTCGGACACGTCGGGGTCGCAACCTGGGATGGAGAACGCCGCTCCCAGGCCCATCGTCATCAGCGCGATTTCGAGTTTGCGAACCATGGCACGGAGTCTCATACTGTTCCTCCCGGTCTAATTCACCGTGTGGCAATAGGTTATAATGTGCCCGCGAACCGGCGGGCCACAAGCTCCGGGGCTCAGGGTGCGTCGTGGGAAGCCTGGTTGCCGAGCGGCCGGAAGCCGGTCCACGCAGGATTCGCCGTGCGCTCTTGCCCTGGTCCATCCGGTTTATCGGTTGGCGGGGTTATCGGGTTGAGTTAACCGTGGAATGGAGGTGTGACCATGCGAATTCTGACCGTCAACGGCAGTCCCCGGCCTCATGGCAACACGGGCGTCATGCTCAAGCGGGTCTCCTCGGTGCTGGTCGAGGCGGGCCACGAGGTCGACGATCTGTTTCTGGAGGCGTACGACCTGCGACCCTGCGGGGCGTGCATGGCCTGCGCCCGGGAGCGGGACGGGAAGTGTCATGGTCGAAATGACGACGGCAACGCGATCATCGCCCGGACCGTAGCCGCGGACGTGATCCTGCTGGGCTCGCCGGTTTATTTTGGCTCGTTGACCGGTCAGATGAAGGCGTACCTGGATCGGGTTGGCTTCGTCAGCCGGGTGAGCACCCAGTTTCTCAACCGCAAGATCGGGGCGGCGGTGGTTCCCGCCCGCCGGGCGGGGCAGCTGTTGACCTTCGCGGAGCTGAACATGTGGTTTTTGATCAACGGCATGATTGTTCCGGGCAGCACGTACTGGAACGTGGGTCAGGGCATGAAGGAGGGGGACGTGGCCGGGGATGCGGAAGCGATGACGACGCTGGATGAGCTGGCCAAGAATCTGCTCTGGCTGATGGAGAAGACGGCTTGAGGGAGCGGAGGGAGGCGAATCGAGGTGGAACGTGTAGCCACGTTGACGGGCAAGGCCTAGGATCCTACCCTTCCACCGTGAATGAGGGATCACGACCGACGGAAGAGCGATCGCGCTCGACGGAGTCCGGTGCGTCCGAATCGTTCAACGCCTCGGGTCCGTGGGATGCGCGGAAAGTCATTGCGCTGCTTCGTCATCTGGGTCCAGCGGGTGTGCTGGCGGTGATCTCGGCCACGCTTCCGGCGCTGGGCGGTTTTGTGTTGCTGGGGTCTTTGAGCTGGACGGGGAACTGGCTGCGTGGCCAAGGCGACCAGGGGGTGTTCATTTACGTGGTCGGCTACTCGCTGCTGGCGGGTCTTGCCTTGCTGCCGACTTACGCCCAGTCGATCACCGGCGGTTTCTGCTTTGGCCGGTTCACGGGGTCGCTGGCCGCCCTGGGGGGGATTCTCGGGGCCGCGACGCTGGCCTACGTGATTGCCCGCCGGGCCTCGGGCGAGCGGGTGGTGAGGCTCATCGAGGAGCAGCCGAAGTGGAAAGCAGTATATACGGCTCTGGTTGGTGGTGGTTTTTGGAAGACTCTGCTGATTGTCGCGCTGCTGCGCGTCCCGCCGAATTCCCCGTTTGCGATCACCAATCTGGTGATGGCTGCCACCAAGGTGAGCTGGCCGGTCTACGCCCTGGGCACGGTGGTGGGTATTGCCCCGCGGACGGTCTTCGCGGTGTATGTCGGGGCCCAGGTGACCGAGCTGAGCACGGGCAGTTTCTCGTCAACTGGGCAGTGGCTCATCACCCTGGTGGTCGGACTGGTGGTTCTGGCGATCATCGGGGCCATCGCCAACCGGGCGTTGAGGACGGTGACTACGGGCAGCTGTCCGGAGCGATCTGACCGACGTTGAGACGGACGCGGGTGAGGTCCAGGACATTGATTCGCCCGTCTGCGGAGAGATCGGATCGGAAGTTGGCGGCGTTCACCGGCTCGCCCAGGGTGGAGCGTACCTTTCCCATGTCCAGGGTGTTGACGCGACGGTCCGCGTTGACGTCGCCGGACATGACCGTGAAGCAGAGGGTTGCGGAAACCGGGCTTCCCTCCTCTGAATTCACTATACCAGGGAATACCACCTTGAGAGTCTCGCCGTCGTTGACCCCGCTCAGCAGAATGGTGGCCGTGGTTTCGGCGACGACGAGGGCGTCCACCCGGCCGCTGGAGAGGCCCACGCTGGCCACATCGAGGCCGTTGACCGTCTGCACCGGCCGGTCGAACGAGACGATCAGCAGGCTCGGTCCGCCGGCCCGGGGCTCGATCGCGTCTCCGGCCGTCACATCGATGCCGAAATCACCTGCCCCGCCGTGGGTCTTCACCGAGACGGCGCTGGTCAGCTTGGGGGTTGCCGCGTGCACACAGCCCCCGGTCTGGGGGTCGCAGTGGTCCTCGGTTCCGGGATTGCCGTCATCGCAGTAGACGGCTTGGTGAAGACACGCGGACTGCGGGTCGCAGCGGTCGATCGTGCACAGGTCGCCGTCGTCGCAGGATTTGGGCGCGTTCACGCACTCGCCGACTTGAGGATCGCAGCTGTCGTCGGTGCAGACATCGTGGTCGTCGCAATCCTTGGCGATATGGATGCAGCCGTTCTGGGGGTCGTAGCCGTCGGCGGTGCAGGCATCGTGGTCATCGCAGCCGATGTTGACCGTGGGCTCGGCTTCGACGGCATCGCGATAGAAATACCAATCGACGCCCATGGTCACGCTTGGGGCATCGGTGCGGGCGATCTGCCAGGTCAGATCATCCGCGTTGTCCGAGCCGAGCACCTCGAACGGGCCGGGGGGCAGCTCGCCGCCATCCCACCAAAAACGCCCCACGTTTCCGACCCGCCGGAACCGCACGGAGTGGAACGCGTTGATGTCGCCCAGGGGGACTGGCCCGGCGACGGGCACATACCGGGAGCCCCAGCGAAACTGCACTCCACTCTGGGGAGGGAGGCCGCTGTGGTACGAATCGATCCAGGGGCCGTACGAGCCGGAAGCCTGAAGGGCCACGTAGCTGTCTGGATCGACCTTCAAGCGCATGTGGTATTCGTGATCGCGAGGACGAAGGAAGTTGGAGTCCACCCTGGCCCTGGGAATCACCGGCGACTGGGATGCGAATGCCAGGAGATTCGCGACCGAGAGGAGGGTGGTGGCATTCTGGCTGTCGTCGATTGTGAACCAGGGGTGGGGCCACTGGGCGGCGTTGGAGACGAAGTCCCGGGCGCTGCCCCAGAACACGGTTGAGATGGCCGGTGCAGACCGGGGCAGATGGGGGTTCCAGCCGGCGTCGAACCATCGACCCGTGCCGCCGACACCGGGGGTGCTGGATTCGCGGGCGTTGCAGCCGACGTAGATTTCCAGACCCTCGCCCGGCACGTAGAGCATGGACGGGCGATAGGCTCCGATGCCGAACCAGCCGGACGCCGGCTCCAGAACGGTGGGCAGCAGGAGGCTGAAATGCAGCCCGTCCTCCGACCGCAGCATGTAGACGTCGTGTTTGCTGGTCTTGTTCTCCCGGAACGCTCCGAAACTGCCCATCAGCCAGTAGACTCCGCCCTCCCTGATCACGTCGAAATGCCAGGGTCCCCAGAGGCCTTTCGGCAGCCCCATGTCGGCCGTGCCCAGCGTGGTCCAGGTCACCCCGTCCTGAGAGCTGTAAGCGACCATGACCACGGTGTTCGTGCCCAGCAAGTTCATCGCCCACATTCTCAAGCTGCCGTCGGGTTCCTGAATCACGGTCGGGCTGGTGAAGCTGTTGTAGGGGCCCACCAGGCTGGTGGGGTTGAAGGCCGAGATCTGGACGCCCGTCCAGGCCCCGTCGGTCGAGGTCAGGTCGTCAAAGAAGACCGCGTGCCCGACGGAGTTGGTGCGGTGGTACACGCGGAGCGTATCGGTTGCAGGCCCGCCGCTGGGCAATGAGCCCGCCCTCAGGAAGACCGCCTCGGGATCCGAGTTGTTGCCTCCGTCGGGACCCGAGGGCGGGCCGACAATCCAGTTGTTGTGGTACTTCCATGCGGGATTTGTGGCCACGTCCGGTGGCCAATCCCAGGTCAGTCCCCGGTCAGCACTGAGCCAGACCTCGGGGTTCTCGAGTTCGTTGGCGCTCAGGGCCGGGCTGGGATTCTGGGGGAACATGGTGTCCACGAGCACGCGGTTCACCGTCGGCGGCGTCTCAGGGGACAACCGACACATCCAACCTTCGGCCGGTACCACTGTCGGGTGGGTCGTGGTCTTGCCCGGCGGGTCGGTACGGAGAGCGAGACGTATGCCCTCGCTTGCGAGCAGGCGGGCGGTCAGCGTGGAAGGCTCATAGCGTGGTCCTCCAGGCGGCTCGCAACTGTAGGTGATGAAGCCCGAACCCAAAGGCAGCCGCGGCACACGAACCCAGAAGGTGGCGGAGACGCCAGGCTGTTCATCCATCATCCAGAAGGGAATCGGTGTGGCTGCATCCAACCCCTGATAGAACCTCACGCTACCGAAATCAGGAGGAAAACCCCCGAGCTGGACCTGCTCGGCCGTCAGCGTGATCAGCACGGTGTGCTCGACCAGGGGAACGGGGCCGCTGTTCCGGATCTCGACCACCTCGGTTCTCGAGGCCCCGTGGACCGCGAGGCACAAGAGGCCCACCAGCGCGGCGGGCATCAGCACCCCGCAACGGACGCCGACCCGTGCCCAGCCGGGTTCCAGCCGCCAAGCCGTCAGTCGTTTCAGCCAGACGGTCAAGCTCTGAAGATCCATTGACTCCCCGGCACAGAGATATCGCCTAACGCGTCATGGTGCACACCGTGACCTGATACCCTCAGACTCTAGCCCAAGCGCATGAAAAGAAGATGAGGCGAGCATGAAGTTGCCTTTATTGTCTCGAGCCTTCCCGGAGCCTCGCCTTGTGGAATGCCAAGTGCTTTGTTATCGGACTCACGTCATGCAACGACGCGGGCTTCGCAGGACCCACCCGCTGCGCGTTCTCACGGCATCCGAGAAGAGCATCGTCCGCGTACCTCGGCGGGCGTGGTGGGCCTTTGGACCGACCCTCGCATCGTCCAGGGCTCGCGGCGTACGATCCGAGGGGCAGCAGGCCGCGGCCGGGCCGGCGGCCATCTGTTCCGTTCGGCTCCGTGTGCCGATAACACGTGGGGAGCGTTGTTCTCCGAGACGATGACGAGGAACCGTGTTCGATGGACCATGACAAGAGCATTGTCCGGACGTTCTACGAGCATTTCGGCTGGAGCCGGGACGCGACCGGCGTCTACAACGACGTCGTGCTCTTCGAGGACGGCCGGCAAGTGGTCCAATGGTACTACCTGCAGACCAACCGGCGCGTGCAGAGGTACATCCCGGCCAAGGGTCGCTTCTTCCTGGATGCCGGCTCGGGACCGATTCCCCACCCGGAGTACCTTGAGCAATCCGCGGGCTATGATCGCCGGGTGTGCGCGGATTTCTCGTTCGAGGCCCTGAAGCAGGCCCGCGAGAAGCTTGGTGGTTTTGGGTTCTACGTGCAGGCGGACATCACGCGCCTGCCTTTCAAGGACGGTGCTTTCGACGCGGTCGTGGCGGCCCACATCCTCTACCACGTGCCGGCCACCGAGCAGGCCAGGGCGGTTCGGGAGCTGCATCGGGCCACGGCCCCCGACGGTGGCTGCGTCATTCTGTACACACGGAAATACCCGCTCCTGGCGAAAATCAAGCGGCTGTTTCGCGCGGAGCGGTGGTGTGCCACGATTCCGGGCTTCTATCGCCTGCACAAGGGGTGGTCGAGGCGACGGTCGGCCAAGGAGCAAGCCGGCGGGCAAACCGCGACCGCCCGGCCGCCCCTCTACGCCCACGCCTATCCCTATCGCTGGTTTGAGCAGTCATTCCCGAAGAGCTGGCGGCTGCAGGTTCGTGCGTGGCGGGTGATGGGCACGGCGTTCTCGCGACGATTCGTGCCCGACAATCTGCTTGGGGGGCTCTTCGTGAGACTCCTCTACCGCATCGAAGACCTCTTCCCGCGGCTGTTGCTCCGCGTCGGGCGATACCCGATGATCGTCATTCAGAAGTGAACAGCCTGGCGACGTCGGCCGCGGTGACCCCGGTGATCCGCAGGGATTTCCGCGGCGAGCCGTGACCGCTGTCGACGTTCACCTGCTGAGCGCGGATCCCCAGGGTCCTGGCAACGAGGGTGCAGACCGCCTTGTTGGCCGCGCCCTTCTCCGGCGGAGCCGACACCGCGATCTTGAGGGCCCCGTCAAGCTCGCCGACGATCCGGTCGCGTGACGCCTTAGGCACCACCTTCACCGGAAGCAGCACGTCGCCGCCTTGTTGCCTCAACTCGATCACGGGTGTTACCTCGCCCATTCCCGCCAGGGAATCTCGATGCTCACCGACGGCTTATGCCGAGCCCGGCGTCGGCAGACCAGCGTGACCGGGCGGTTCATGGGTAACGGGGCGATTGGCCAGACATGCCCGAAGTTGCCGATTCGCACGATCGGCGTTCGCCGTTCCGGCAGATGGTAGCGCAGCACCCTGCAGGCCGCAGCGGTCAAGTTGTCGTCCTTGTTGTGGAAATCGCCGAGGATGACGCCCTGGGCCCGCTCAAACAGGCCGGCCAGCTTCAGGGCCGCGATCATGCGGTCGATCTTGTCGGCGGGTTCGTTCAGATCCTCGATCGCCAGCCATTTGCCGCGGGTATCGATCGCTCCGGCGAACCGCGAACCGAGCAAGGGCATCAGCAGACTGAGGTTGCCGCCGGTGATGGTGATGCGGCTGCGTGAAGGCAGTGAGCCGGCCAGCAACTCCCCGGCCGGCACGCGCGGCATGCCCCTGCCCTCGACGGCACCGGCGACTTCGCCGAAGAACTCGGTGAACTTCCGGGGGAACTCGGCGGTGGCCCAGCCGGCGGCGAATCCCTGTTGCTCGTCGGCGGACATCTTGGTCGGGTCGACCAGGGTGCTGATGTTCTGGAGGGCCCAGCGTTTCATTCCCGCGAAGATGAAGATCGGTCCCAGATCATACAGACCGACCGCCCGGGGATACTGACCGGCGATGGCCACCAGTGTGGTCATCTCACTGAAGCCGAAGATGTGGATCATGTTCCGGCGGCGTCTGAGCACGTTCCAGTCGATCTGATCGAGCAGCCGGGTGAACCACGCCCCGCCACGGATCGTGACCAGGGCGGCGACGCGGTCATCGGCCAGGACGGACTCGATTTCCCTGGCTCGGGCATCATCGTCCGAACGACCACCCTGGTTATCGACTTCGCTGGCCAGGATCATCCTCGCGTTGGCGGTGACTTCGTACTGGTCGCCGGCACCGGCCTGGGCCAGCTTCGCGAGCCCGGCCACGTTCCTGACGCCCAGGCGCTGGAGGGCATCGGGAGCCGGGCTGCCGACCGCGGTGATGTGAATGCGGGGCTTGACCATGCTATCGACTCCTGGCGGCCTGGACCACCGCTCGGGCCCGGGACGGATCGACCGGAGCGGTGGTCCGGCCATCCTGCTTGATGGCCGTACCGATGATCGCGCCGTCCGCAAGTTGGAGGAGGTCCCTGATGCTGGCAGCGGATGCGCCGCTGCCGACGTAGATCGGGCGATCGGGGACCGCCTGGCGTACGGCCCGAAGGTCCTCCAGACGGGTGGGCTTGCCGGTGGCCGTTCCGCTCACGATCAAGCCGTCGGCCTTGCCGCGATAGGCGGCCTCTTCCGCCGCCTCGGCGATACTCGGATTGGACACGGGCAGGGCGTGTTTGACGTGGACGTCGGCAAGAATGGCGACGTCGGCGTTCAGCCGGCGGCGATAGCGGAGGGTTTCATCCGCTTGGCCCGCGATGATGCCCTGGTCGGTGGCATACACGCCGGTGTGCACGTTGACGCGCACGAAGGCCGCCTCGGTGGCGGTGGCGACCGCCAGGGCGGCCCGGGCGTCGTTGCGAAGCACGTTGATTCCCAGTGGCAGCTCGACCGCGCGGCGCACGCAACGGGCGACGACGGTCATGGCCGCCACGGTGTGCGGATCGGCCTCGGTCGCCCGGAAGGGTGCATCGCCGAAGTTCTCGATCATCAGGGCGTCGAAGCCCGCATCGGCGAGGGCCTTGGCGTCGGCGACGGCCAGGCGGACGATCTCGTCGAGATGATGTGATTCCGAAGGGCTGCCCGGCAGGGGGCACAGATGGACCATCCCGATCAGCGCTCGAGGGGGAAGCGGTCGCGGGGATGTGCGCATGGATGCCTGTCGCGTCAAGAGCGATGCCGGAAGACCGCGACCACGTCGTCAATCGGAACGACGAAGAGTTGGTTGCCCGGTTCGAAGTCCACGGGCACGGAGCCCTTGGGGTTGAACAGCACCTTGTCGTACTGGCGAATCGGGAAGTTGTCGTCCGCCGCAATCTGGGCGGAGACCGAGACCACGCGTCCGGTGATGGTCGGGATCTCGATGTTGTCCGGCAAGGCGATGCCGCCCTTGGTTGCCTTTTTGTCTTCGTCCTTGCGTATCAAGACTCGTTTGCCGAGCGGTTCCACCGTCTCGAACTTGGCCCTCTGGCGACGGATATCCCGCTGCATGTCCTCTCCTTGCGGTTGAAGGTTGGATGCACCGTAGCAATGTCGCGGATTATACCGAGCGATGGGCACAATGCCAGTGAAAAATGTGGATATTGCGATCTCAGGGCTGCCGATCCGGTGACGCTGCCGGATCGCGCGGTGGCGAGCGAGGCGTGCTCTGCGTGCCGCCGGCCCGCGCCTTTCTGATGAAGTCGATGAAACGATCCTTGGGGATGTAGCCGACCTCCATCCGATAACTGCCGTCCGGCTTGACGATCACGAAGGCCGGCGTGCTGTTGACGCCGTACTTGCTGAGGTACTGGGCATACTCGGCCGAGGAGTCCTTCTCCAGAAGGAGATTGATGGTATCCTGCAGCAGGGCTCCGACTTCCGGGGCGGCCACGACTTCGCCGTGCATTCGGTTGGAGTCCTCGTTCATCCACCACTTGTAGAAGATGAACAGGTCCTTGCCCTGCTCGCGAGCCTGGTTTTCGGCGGTTTGATAGTCCCATCGCCAGCGGTAGTCCTGGCAGCCGGCCGCGAGCAGGAGGCTGCAAGCCAGGACTCCGCGCAGCCGGACGGACGCGGCGGCCATGGGTGAACAGATCGCGGAGCCGTGATCACGGGAGACGGTCCTAGGCATCTGGATTCTCATCTGAGGAATGACGTTGGTGCGCGGGTGTCCGCCTACGCAGCCACAATCCGCTGAGAGGGCTGCGACTGCGGGCGGTTGGTAATGAATACGATCTGGAACAGGTCCACCTGGTCCAGCTTGTAACGGAAATCGACTTCCAGGCCGGTCTCCTGGATCAGCTCCTGCAGGCACAGATCGCTCCGCCATCCGAGGTGCTGACAGAGGGGGCAGAGCCACTTCTCGATCAAGCCGATGATGCGGTTGCTGGAGCGGAAGTGGTTGATGATGACCATCTGGCCGCCCGGCCGGGTGACGCGCCGGGTTTCCTCGACCAGTTTCACCGGATCGCTGACCACGGTGATGACGTGGCTGAGGAGTACATGGTCAAAGGCATGGTCAGGGAACGGTAGGACCAGGGCGTTGCCCAGGCAGAGGTTGACGAAATCGAGGTTGTGCTGTTCGATTCGCCGACTCGCCCGGCGGAGCATGCCCTCGCTGAGATCGATCCCAGTGACCTTGGCATGCCGGGGATAGGAGGGCAGGGCCAAGCCGGTGCCGACGCCGATGTCGAGGACCTTCTCACCGGGGCGGATATGCATCTGCTCGATGGCTCGGGTGGTGCGGCGATGGACGATCCCGGGCCAGAGCATGTCGTAAAAATAGGCCCAGACGTTGTAAATGCTGCGCGTCGTTTTTTCTTGCATGGGGCAGCGCCCTCAAGTCCTTGCCATGACCAGAAACTAGCTTAGCCATGGATCGCGGGCCACGCAAGCCGCCGGTCTACCCCGGCGGGGGCGTTTTTCGGGCGGCGAGAACGCGGGTGTCGGTCCCCCGGCAGCGGCCCGGCGGCAAGAAACGGGCTTCGCAATGGGGCGCGCATGGGGGTGTGGCGCTGCTTATCGGACATCAGGCCGGGGGCTGGGGGGGGTAACCGACTCACCGGGCATACTTGACAGTGCAACCATACGGTTCGGTGCGGCTCTTAGCCACATCCCGGCCGGCGAGCAAGTCTTCGACAGCCGCCCCGACGAAGTTCTTTTCGCCCTGGTCGTCGATTGCCCCGGTGTAGGCCAGCTTTCCGGTCTTGTCGATGACGAAGAGATGGGGCGTTTTCGTGGCGACGAAGGCGTGTCCGGTTTTTCCGTCCGGGTCGAGGAGCACGGGGAAGTTGAGTCCGGTTTCGGCGGCATAGACGCGGTTGGCCTCGGCCTTCTGGCCGGCGGTCGAGTCCACGCCGAGCCAGATGACGCCCTTGGCGGCGTACTTGGCGTAGGTTTTCTGCATCACCTGGTCGACCTGTTTGCCCCGGCTTACCGGACAGCCGGGATTCATCCACTCCAGGACGACGATCTTGCCCTTGAACTCGGATAGGGTAAATGCCTTGCCGTAAGCATCTTTCAGGTTGAAGTCCGGCGCCGGCTTTCCGATCTCGGCGGTTTTGGCCACCTCGGCTTTGGGCTGGTTCTCACCAGCGGACGCCGCCATGCTCGCCGCGAAAGCTGCAGCGGCTGCCAGGGCGATCCCGAGCGGTCCGTAGAGACGCATTGTGTTCACGTTTGATCTCCTTTCGTTCTGGTCAGTGATCGTTTGACTCATCGTCCGATAGCTTATAGTCACGGGGAGGATTCCCGACCAGGAACAGAGCTAACTCGGAAGACTGGTTGCTGTCGTGTTTATTGATGCGTGATGGCCCGAAGCGTTCGCGGAATCGTGGTTTCGCTGATTGAACGCCCCGGCTATCGGGCCTATGATTGAATGGGGAGCGCGAGTTCTAGGGTCTGACGAGGAATCAGGCCGTACTACCAGGCGTGAAGACGGGCAGGGTGTACCATGGCAGCCAAGGATCTCAAGTGGGTGACTGACGGCTGGCCCTATGTGTCGGGCCAAGTCAGCGTCCGCCGTGTCCGCGGCTCGGACAACCGCATCAAGATTCAGATGCGCGTGGACCTGGGCGTCCTGCAGATGGAGACGTTCGGGCGCCCGGACGGCAGTCGCCCGTACGACCACGAATCGCTTCTGGAGTATCACCGGGATCGACTTGAAGCCTCTCGGCGAGCGAACGGCAACGATCTGGGTTTCGCCCTGGACAGCGACGAGTGTCGCGACCTGCGCGAAGAGGCATTTCAGTACTACCAGCGTTACCTGGCCAATTTCGTGCTGGAGGACTACGAGGCTGTCGCGAGGGACACGCGTCGCAACATTGAGGTCCTGGATCTGTGCCGCACCTACGCAAGGGACGACGAAGACCGCTACTCCCTCGAGGCGTATCGGCCGTACATTGTCATGATGAACAGCCAGAGCCAAGCTCTCGGGGCTATGCGACTGGGCTCGTATCGCACGGCACTGAAGCACGTTGAGGCCGGGATGCGGGCCATTCGTGACTTCTTCCGGCGAGCCCGCCAGCCCAAGGCCTTCCGCGAGTCGAGCGAGGTTGAGGTCCTGCGCACGCTCCGGAAGGAGATTCTGCGCCGGCTTCCGGTGGACCCGACCCGGGTGGTGCGTCGCAAGCTCAAGAAGGCGATCGAGCAGGAGCGATACGAGGATGCGGCCCGCTATCGGGACCAGCTCGAAGCCCTGCTGGGGCACGACCGTCCGTCGGTCGAGTGAGTCCGCCGGCCCGGGGTTCCTGTCGCCCTCCCTCTCGCTGGACAAGGCATTGCCACGTGCTGACGCCGGTCGATCGTGCCGACCGGTCTTTCCTGACGCGTACCGACCATTTGACAGCCGAAGCACTTTGCCTGACAACAGCGCGTGCGACACCGGGCTGTCGTGAAGCGAGGGACGACGCATGCCGGCGGAAGGTGCTGTGCTGATCCGTAACGCCATGATCTACGACGGCTCGGGCCAGGCTCCCGACCGGGGCGAGATTGCGATCGAAGGCGACACCATCGCCGCGGTGGGGCGGTCGCTCGGTGTTCAGGCGGGTTTGGAGATCGACGCCGAGGGCCTGGCGGTAGCGCCCGGTTTCATCAACATGTTGAGCTGGGCCAACGAGTCGCTCATCCACGACGGGCGATCGCAGAGTGACATCCGGCAGGGAGTCACGCTCGAGGTGCTCGGCGAGGGCAGTTCCATGGGGCCGTGGAACAGCACGATGAAGAAGGAGGAGCGCGACCTTCAAGCCGACATCAAGTACGACATTGAGTGGACGACGCTGGGTGAGTTCCTCGATTACCTGGTTGCCCGCGGCATCTCCTGCAACGTGGCCTCATTCGTCGGGGCGACGACGGTGCGGGTGCACGAGCTCGGATATGCGGATCGGCCGCCGAGCCCGGTGGAACTGGAGCGGATGTGCAGGCTGGTGCGCAATGCGATGGCCGAGGGGGCGATGGGAGTTGCCTCGGCGTTGATTTACACGCCGGGCTTCTTCGCCAAGACCGACGAACTGATCGCCCTGGCGGGAGCGGCTGCCGAGTACGACGGCCTTTACATCTCGCACATTCGCAACGAAGGGGACAACATCATGGAGGCCCTGGGCGAGTTCCTGACGATCGCGAGGGAAGCGGGAGCCCGCTCGGAGATCTATCATCTGAAGGCTTCGGGCCGGGCCAACTGGGACAAGATCGAGGGGGTCTTCGAGAAGATCGAGGCGGCGCGGGCCGGCGGCCTGCAGATCACGGCGGACATGTACCCTTACCACGCCAGTTCGACCGGCCTGGACAGCATCATGCCCCCGTGGGTCCAGGAGGGTGGTCACCGGGCCTGGGTTGACCGGCTGAAGGACGCGGCGATCCGCAAGCGGGTCAAGCGTGAGATGCGCATTCCCAGCACCGGGTGGGACAATGGCTGGCTGTCTGCCGGATCTCCGGAGAACATTTTGCTGGTCGGTTTTCGTTCCGAGCGACTGAAACCCTTGGCCGGCCGGACGCTGGCGGAAGTGGCGGCGGCGCGGGGTTGCTCGCCGGAGGACACGGCCATAGATCTGGTCATCGAGGACGACAGCCGGGTTGGGGCGTCGTTCTTCAGCATGTCCGAGGAGAACATCCGGAAGGAGATTTGCCGGCCGTGGGTCAGCTTCTGTTCCGATTCCGGGTCGCTGGCCACGGAGGGGGTTTTTTTGAGGAGTCAGCCTCACCCGCGGGCCTACGGCGCGTTTGCCCGGCTGCTCGGGAAGTACGTTCGTGACGAGAAGTTGATTCCGCTGCAGGAGGCCGTTCGCCGGCTGACATCGCTGCCGGCGGAGAACCTGCGTATCCGGGGCCGGGGCCGCCTGGCACCCGGCTATTTCGCGGATGTGGTGGTCTTTGACCCGGCGGCGGTCCACGATCACGCGACCTTCCGGCAGCCTCACCAGTATGCCACGGGCATGGTTCACGTCCTGGTCAACGGCGTGCAGGTACTCAAGGACGGCGAGCACACCGGGGCCACGCCCGGCCGGGTGGTACGTGGCCCGGGATGGCGGCGCACGGTGTGCTAATGCTGGTGTCCCGGCCGATGGCCGCGGCGATGATGCACCCACAGGCCGATGAGGCCCGCGATGGCGACGAAGAGGACAATAGCCATGAAGATGATGGCCGCCTGCCGTGCGTCGATGGGCTCCAGGGGAGCGGGGTAATAGGGATAGAGAGGCATAGCCCACCTCCTCTCGCAACGTCACGTGAATCACCCACGACCCCGCGGACGCCGACAAATTCTAGGCCGGGCGAGTTCAGGCCTCCAGAATGCCCATGGGCGGGGTCGTCTTCCAGCGACCGCGGGTGAAATCGGGGAAGTCCGCCGGGCGGGAGCGGTTGGCGACCGAGCGGGCGGTGAGTTCGACCGGAGCGCTCCAGGCGGCGGCGTCGTAGACGTCCTGATCGGGGTACTGGCCGGTCCGGAGGGCCCGGATGAGGCGGAAGTCCTCGATGAAGTCCATTCCCCCGTGGCCGGCGCCCTTGGAGCGATCCTGCATGGTCTTCCAGAGCGGATGATCAAACTCCGGGCGGTACTTGTCGGCCGGTTCCCAGTCGTGGCCGTCGGTTCGGCCCTCGAGGTGAATCTGGTCGGGGAAGCCGCGGAAGATGCCCTTGGTGCCCTGGACGACGAGCAGACGGCTGTAGGGCCGGGGCAGGTTGGTGTCATGCTGGAGGAGAATCGTGAGGCCTTTCACGGTCTTGATCAGGGTAGAATTGACGTCGCCGAGCACGTACTTCTCCTTGCGCCGCGGGTCGTCGGCCGGGAGGTGCTCGGCCGCGTAGGCCTGCAGTCCCTTGGAGGGTCCGCTCATCGAGACGAGGAAATCGAAGCGGTCGCCGCGGTTGATGTTCATGTACTGGGCGACGGGGCCCAGGCCGTGGGTGGGATAAAGGTTGGCATCCATCTTCATGGCGTGGACCCGGCGCCAGAGGCCTTCACCTCCTTTACTAAACTTGATTCCTCTCAAGTCGTGCATGTAGCCGCACTCGGCGTGGAGCAGCTCGCCGAACAGGCCCTTGCGGACCATGTTCATGATCATCAACTCGCTGCGGTCGTAGCAGCAGTTCTCCATCATGACCGCGTGTTTGCCCACTTTCTCCGCGGTCTCGACCAGTTGCCAGCAACCCTCGAGGGTCAACGACGCGGGCACTTCCGTGGCGGCGTGTTTGCCGGCCTTGAGGGCGGCCACGCACACCGGCACGTGCCACTCCCACGGTGTCGCGGTGTAGACCAGGTCCAGTTCCTCCTGCTCGCACAACCGCCGGAAATCCTCCGGCCCCTTGGTGTACGCCGTCGGCTTGGGCTTACCCGCCTTGGCGCACATCTCCTGTACCCGGGCGGCCTTCTCGGGCACGACGTCGCAGACCGCCTTCAGCTCGACGCCCTCGATCTTGAGGAGGTTGTTGACGTGGCCGGTGCCCATGCCGCCCACACCGACGAAACCCACCCTGATGGTCTCGCGGGCTTTCGGGGCGGGAATGGTTGTGGCCACGCTCATCCGGGGCATCTCGGCGCACCCTTCGGTCGCCAGCGCGGCGAAGACCGTGCCCGCCGAGGCCAGGGCGGTGTTCTTGAGCAGATCACGACGGTTCAGGTTGACATTCGATTGGCCAGCGGATTGGTTCATCATCATGCATCCTTACGGAGGGACCAGCGATCGGGTGGGCATCGACACACCCATTCCGCACACAACCGGGGAGCCAGTGTACGAGACGATGGCCGGCCATGTAAAGACCGGCTGTGACCGGGCCCTCTCGACTTCGACGCGGGCTTGCCGGCGTGGAGCCCGATGTTCGGCGCCGGTCAGGGATCATCGCGGGCCCTGCCAACGGACCCGGGGGCAGGCTCAGTGGAAGCCGGGCGGCCGGTTCCGCCGCCTCTTCCATCGGATACCGGTGCATTCTATCATGGCGACCGCAGATCACGACCTGATCAGCCGGAAGGAGCCATCCTGCATGCTGGAGCATCCTCTCGCCCCATCGTCGGTCGCCTCATCGGCGGCGATCGAGCATCTGCGTTGGTCGCTGACGCCGGAAGTGGGACCGGTCCTGTTCGGGCGGCTGATTGAGTGCTTCGGGTCCGCCCAGCAGGCTCTCGTGACGTCGGCTGCTCAGCTGGAACGGGTGGACGGGATCGGGGCGACGACGGCGGACAAGATCGCGCGGGGGCGCGAAGCGGCCGAGGTGGAGGCGGAACTCGAACTGGCCGCCAGGCACGGGGTGCGGATCATCTGCCGGGACGACGCGGAGTACCCCCGAGCTCTGCTGCACATACCCGACCCGCCCATCTGCCTGTACGTTCGCGGACAGATCCAACCGGAGGATGCCGTGGCCATCGGGATCGTTGGCTCGCGGCGGTGCACCCTGTACGGACGCGAGCAGGCCAACCGGTTCGGTTATCAGCTGGGCTCGCAGGGAATCACCATCGTTTCCGGTCTGGCCCGGGGCGTGGACGGCGAGTCGCACAAGGGGGCAATCGCGGCCGGCGGGCGGACGCTGGCGGTGCTGGGCAACGGATTGAGCATGATCTACCCGCCGGAGCACCAGGACCTGGCGGATCGAATCGTTCACCAGGGTGCGGTGCTGAGCGAGCTGCCGATGGCCACCTCCCCGAACTCGGGCAACTTCCTCCCGCGGAACCGGCTGATCGCCGGACTGTCGCTGGGGGTTCTGGTCGTGGAGGCGGCCCGACGAAGCGGGTCGCTGACCACGGGGCGACTGGCCAGCGAGTACAACCGGGAGCTGTTCGCGCTGCCCGGCCGGGTCGATTCCGAGTATTCCCAGGGGACCAATGCCCTGATTCGCGATCAGCACGCCAAGTGCGTGACCTGCGCCGAGGACATACTCGAGGAGCTGGGCGAGGTAGGCAAGGCGCTCTCATCCGGGAATGGTATACCCGCCAACGAGGCGGCGGAGATCGCGCCGGCGGCGGCAGGACTCAAGCGGGAGGAGCAGCTCTTGTGCAGTGTCCTCAGCCGCCAGGAGCAATCCATCGAGATGCTGGCGGAGGCCACCTCGCTGCCCGCGGGCCGGATTGCGTCCATGCTGATCACCCTGCAGCTGCGCGGTCTGGCTCGGCAACTGCCGGGCAACCTGTTCGTGCGAGCGAGAGGTCGGTAGCCGTGCCCAGGGCATGATCGTGCCGAGGCCGCCAGCGAGCGGCGTTCGGGGCCGGCTCTTCCGGGCGACGGCCGAGTCGGTTTGGCGATCGATCGCCGGTCCCGTTAAGCTACCCGGGATGGCGTCCGCACCCTTGCAGCAAGCGCGTTTGCGGCTGACCGCCCGGGTGGGCGGGCAAGTTGTCGTCCGCTTCGAACTGGCCGAGGGGGCGCAACTGATCCTGGGGGCCTCCTCCCAGGCTGACTGCCCCTGCCCGGGTGAGAAGTACCTGAGTCGCCGCCACGTGGTTCTTCGTCCTCACGGCGGGCATCTCCAGGTCGAACGCCTGAGTGGTTCCGCCAATCCGGTGTTATTCAAGGGCGGTCACCATGATCGGTTCGTCATGGCGGACGGTGACTACTTCGTGATCGGGACCACGGAGTTTCACCTGGATGCGGCCGGTCTGGTGGACGCGCCCGGCGACGACAGGGCCGAGCTTCGCCCCCAGGAGCAGTTCACGCTCGGGGCTCACGAGCTGCGACTCACCGGCGACACCAACGACCGGCTCCGCCTGCTGGACCTCATGACCCTTCCGGAGATACTGCGGACTCGGAGCCGCAAGGAGTTCTACATCTACGCCTGCGGGGCTTTGCGGATGGCCACCGGGGCCCGCTGGGTCCAGGTGTTAGCGGTCGAGGATCATGCCCCGCGGGTGCTCTGCGAGGACGCCGGGCTTGACCAGGGTGCCCCGCGGGGGCAGAGCCGGGAACTGGTCAAGTTCGCGCTGGCGGAGGCCCCCCGCCCAGTGACCTACCGCTGGCAACAGAACGGTCGCGGCGAGCTGGCGGCCACGGTTTGTGAGGGAATCGACTGGGCGGTCTGCTGCGCCATGCCGGTCCCGGGCGAGACACCGGTCCTGTTCTACCTGGCAGGCTCGATGAGTGCGGCGGAACCCGGACTGGGCTCGGTACTCGGGCTGCGCGACACCGCACGTCTGGTCGGACTGGTGGCCGACGCGGTGGGACGGGCCCTGGCCATGTACAAGCTTGAGGACTGGCAGGCCAAGCTCGGGCACTTCTTCTCCGGCAAACTGGTGTCCAAGATCCTCGAGTCGGAGGACCCCCGTCAACTCGCCCCGAGCATCCGGCAAGCCACGGTGATGTTCTTCGATATTCGCGGCTTCTCGCATATCGCGGAAGGCAACCTGGCGCGGATCCTCGAGTGCCAGAGCGAACTCAAGCAGGTGATGACCGCCATGACCCAGTGCGTCTTCGACCATGACGGCGTGGTCATCCGGTACATGGGCGACGGCATCCTGGCCTGCTGGAACGTGCCCTATGATCTGGTGAACCACACCGAGCGGGCCAGCCTGGCGGCCCTACGCATGGTGGGGCTGATGAACGAGGTCTCGCCAGGCTGGGGCTGCGGCATCGGGCTTGGGGCGGGTGATGTGGTCGCGGGCTCGCTGGGATCGGAACAGGTCTACGCGTACGACATCCTTGGGCCGGTGGTCAACCAGGCCGCCCGCGTGGAAGGCATCACCAAGGAAGTGGGCGTGCCCATCCTGGTCACCGCGGAAGTGGCTCGAACGTTGGAGCCGGACCGGGTCATGACCCGTCGGGTCGCCCGGTTTCTGCCGGCTGGGGTGCAGACGGAGGTGGATCTTTACACGATCGAGGAGACCCCGGCTGATGCCGCCGCACGACGGGTCATCGAGCAGCGGCACGGCGTTCACGCCGAGGCCTTGGCCGCGTTCGAGCAAGGCGACTGGGAGAAGGCCTTTGATCTGCTTCACCCCATCGTCAAGGAGGACGTGGCGGCGCGGTACGTCTACACGCTGGCCCTGCAGCGGAAGCCGCCTCGCGACTGGCGGGGCGTGATCGAGATGACCCACAAGTAGGGCGTCGGCCGGAGAGCGGAGTTCCGGTTGGCAGGGCAAGATTGAGTCGTGGCGAACCGATAAGACAACCATGACGAAGCGAGCCTTGGGGCGGGTGCGATTGACTTGCGCCAGCATCGTGCTGGTTGGCCCATGGGCAGTATTGGCCCTGCCGGCGGGCGAGCTGCCGGACGGCCGGGGCGACCCGGCGGCGCTGCAGGCCGCAGTGCTGCTCGAAGGCTGGGTCGCGGCGGTGAACGCGGCCGGGGCGGAGGGCACGTCCGACTATCCGGACTGGGCGTTGACCGCCCTGCCGGCCGGCGGATCGTTCGACCGGGCGGAGGCCCGGGGGCAGGCGATCATCGCCTACCTGTCGCTGCCCGACGAGTTTCTCCTCTGCCTCACGGCCGCCCAGTGCGAGGTGGCGATACGGGCGAAGATCGGACTGCTTCGATCGATCGACGGCCTGACCGGCGTCGCCCTGTTCGCTCGACCGATTGGGAAGGTGGACGCCGACTACCGACCGCTGTCCGCCTACCTGCCGCCCCCCGAGCCGATTGTCAGGAAGGCCGAGTCGGCGGCGGTCACCGACGCGGACTCGACCGAACCGGGCGCGGCGATCTCATCCTCGGAAAAGGCGGTCGCCGCCGAGACACCTCGCACCGAGGCGGGCGGTCTCCCAACCTATAATCCGGGTCGACCGCAGGGAGCCTTGTCGGGCAAGACGGTCTTCCTGAGTCCCGGCCACGGCTGGCTATACAACACCACCTACAAGACCTGGATGACTCAGCGGGGCAACAACTACAACCTGATCGAGGACCTGAGCAACGGGGAGGCGGTCCTGAACCATCTGGCCCGCTACCTGCACAACGCGGGGGCCGACGTGTGGCCCTGCCGCGAACGGGACTTCAACACCAACATGGTCATCATTGACAACCAGGACGCGGCCCCGGCCTTCAGCGTCACCGGTTCCTGGCCGACGAGCACCGGAGCGGGCACCTGGAAGGGCGACCACTACCAGTATGGCACGGTCAGCACGACGGAGACCGGCGTAGCCACCTACCTCCCGAGCATCCCGACCGCCGGCTACTACGCGGTCTATCTCTGGACACCGTCGGCATCGAACCGTTCGACCGACGCGAAGGTCCGCGTTCGCCACGCGGGTGGCGTGACCGCCCACGCAGTCAACATGCAGCGCGACGGCAACACCTGGCGTTTTCTGGGCAGCTACTACTTCAATGCCGGGCGGGACGCGGCCCGCGGAGCGGTTGAGATTTCGAACCAGGGCTCGGATACCGGCAAGATCGTGGTGGCCGACGCGGTCCGGTTCGGCGGGGGCATGGGTGACTACGACGACGGCGGGGGCATCAGCGGCAAGCCGCGCTGGGAGGAGTCGGGCAAGTACTTTCCGGTTTTCATGGGCCAGCCGGACACCCCCAAAGGCAGCGTGGATTCCATGCCCCGCTACGCGGCGTGGGAAAGCGAGGACTGGGAAGACTCCATATACCTCTCATGGCACAGCAACGGTGGCGGCGGCAGTGTGCGCGGCACGGACGTCTACGTCTACGCCTCCGGGCAGTCACCGGGGGTCTCGGGCAGTTTCGAGCTGTTCGACGGCGTCCAGGGCAGTGACACGCTGGCCGTGCGCATCCTCGACGAGGTGATCACCGACATTCACGCCGGGTGGGATCCCGCCTGGATCGGCCGGAAGTTCGGTGCCTGGCTGGGCGAGGTCAATCCGAACAACAACGATGAGATGCCCGCCTGCCTGATCGAGGTCGCCTACCACGACAACCCGCTCGACGCCCAGTCGCTGGCCGACCCTCGGTTCCGCGATCTCGTATCCCGGGCGATCTACCAGGGGGTCGTCCACTGGTGGTACCGCGACCACGACGGGCCCTCGACCACGCCGATCGCCGTCGAGACGCTTTTGCCGGAGCCGCCGACGCACCTGGCCGTCCGCCATACCAGCCCCGGCACGCTGCGGGTCAGTTGGCACGCCCCGCCGTCCAACAACGGCGACCATCTGCTGGGGGATCCGGCCACCGGATACCTGGTCTGCCACAGCACCAACGGGTTCGGCTTCGACGACGGCGCGCCGACCGTCTCGACCACCCTAGAGTTTACCGGGCTGGCGCCGGGCACGATCCACTTCTTCCGGGTCATCGCCACGAACGCCGGCGGCCAGTCGTTTCCCAGCCCGATCGCCGGGGCCATGGTCGCCGCCGATGGGGCTGCCCCGATCCTGGTGGTCAATGGCTTCGACCGGCTCGACCGGGCCATGATGCTGGTCGAACGCGATCCGGTGAGCGGCAAGGACCTGCTTCGCGAGCGGCTCGACCGGATGAACGACTTCGGCTACATCCGCATGTTCGCGGCCGCCGTGGCGAGCACCGGGAACGCCTTTGACTCCTGCGCCCACCAGGCGGTGCGCGACGGCGATGTGCCCCTGGTCGACTACCGCCTGACCATCTGGGGATGTGGCCGTCAATCCGAGGCCGATCATACGTTCGATGCCGCCGAGCAGGCCCTGGTTGCGGCCTACCTGGTCGGCGGCGGGCGGCTGTTCGCCTCCGGAACCGACATCGGCTGGGATCTGGATGCCCGCAATCACGGGGCCGCGTTCTATCACGACTACCTGCGAGCCACGTTCTCGGCCGACGACGCCGCGACCTACAGCGTTACCCCGGTCTCCGGATCCCTGTTCGACGGCGTCGGAGCGTTCGCCTTCGACAACGGATCGACCATCTACAACGCCAAGTCAGCCGACGTCATCATTCCTCGAAACGGGGCGACTGCGGTGCTCACCTACGTCGGCGGCAACGGCGAGGCTGCCGGCGTATTCTACGACGGGGCGTTCAAGGTAGTCACCTTCGGGTTTCCGTTCGAGACGATCACCTCGGCGGCCACACGAACGGCCGTCATGCAGCGAATCGTCGAGCGACTCCTGGTTCCGTCGTGTACCCAGAGCCCTGATCTGGACAACGATAACGACGTGGATCAGTCGGACTTCGCCCTCCTGCAGGCGTGCTACAGCGGGAGAGGCGTCACCCAGTCCGACCCGGCGTGCCTCTGCTCGGATCTCGACAGCGACGGGGACGTCGACGCGAACGATACGACCATCTTGCGCCAATGCATGTCCGGCGCGGGCATCGCCTGGGACTCGAACTGCAGATGACCGCGGTGTCTTCTCTTCTGACCCGCCGGCACCCCACCGGCCCAACCCGCGATCCCCTACGCCTGCCCGCCCTGCTTGGCCTTGCGCAGAAACTTGAGCAGCTCTTTCGCGTTGGCCTTGGCCATGTCGCTGGCCCCGTGCTGAATCGGGGACTCGCTCACGCCCTCGACGAACACAACACCCACGGCCTCGCCGGTGGAGTTGTCGGCCAGCGTGACCAGCCAGTCGAGCCGGCCCTCGCCGCCGATCATGCCCTTCTCCTTGAAGAACCGGCACAGAACGTTGATCTTGAGCGCTCTGCCGCCGCCGGGGAACACTCTGCGGACATCCTCCCCCGCGAGCGTCTCAGCGAACTCGCGACGCACCTTCGCGAGCATGCCGCTGTCGCAAATCGGAGGAACGTCGGTGGTGACGTCGCCGGGCAACAGCGTGTCGTAGACCGCCAGCCGCGAGGGGCTGAAATCGCCGTGGATCAGGGTCGCATCCGCATCCGCCCCCTTGACCGCCTGGAAGGCCATCCCCGCCGCGTGACCCACCATCTGCACATTGCTGCAGCCGGCCGCAGCAAGCAGCAACCCTCCCGCCAGAACCACCGCCATCACACGCATCATCGAGCTCCTGTACCTTCGAGACCCCGAAAGAAAGCCGCCAGACGTCATGAACGCGAGCATTCCCGTCAGGTCAGCGACCACGGCTTGCGCATTGGCCGGACCTTGCACATCGCGTTCGCCTGATCGTCGTCGGCGAATCGCTCCGCCTTCGGATCCCACCTGAGCTTCCGCCCCAGCTTGATGGCGATGTTGGCCAGGTGGCATACCGAGGAGACGCGGTGGCCGATGTCCACCGGGAAATACGGATCCTTGCGGCTCTTGACGCAGTCGAGGAAATCGCGGTGCTCACCGGCCGGATTGGCGGTCACCCGAAACTCCTCCGGGCCGATCTTGGCCTTGGCGATCTCCGGTGAACTCGCCTCGAGGGGTGCGTCCCAGCCGGTGTTGCCCACCCAGCCGTCGGTCCCGGTGAACCGGATGCTTGGATTGCCCGGCTTGCAGGTCATGACCACCCCGCTGGCGTAGCGGTAAGTGACGTCGTACTCCTTGACCGTATCATACAACCCCCCTTCCCAGTAGGTGCCCTTGCCCTCGATCTCCGCTGGTCCGCTCCGCTCGACATCCAGGGCGTACTGGGCGGTATCGAACAGATGGGTACCCCAGTCGCAGATGATCCCGCCGGAGTAGTCCTGGATCCACCGGAAGTTGAAGTGGACGCGGTCCTTGTTGTACGGGGCCTGAGGGGCCGGGCCGAGCCACATGTCGTAGTCGAGCTCGGGCGGCACCGGCTGCGGCGTTGGATCACCGGGCGAGGTCGGCTGCCTCGGCAACACCACCTCGACCTTCTGGACCTTGCCGATCCGGCCGTTGCGGACCAGCTCCACCATCCGGCGATAGACGCCCAAGGAGCGGTCCTCGGTACTGGTCTGGAAGACCTTCCTGTTCTTGCGGACAACGTCGACGAGGATCCTGCCCTCGTCGATGGTCAGCGTCGGCTTCTCGCACTGCACGTCCTTGCCCGCCCGGACGGCCATCACGCTGATCAGCGTATGCCAGTGATCGGGGGTGGAGATCATGACCGCGTCGATGTCCTCGCGAGCCAGGACCTCGCGGAAATCCCCGGTCATCGCGCAGTCTTTGTTGCCGTACTTCTGGTCCACCATGGCCTTGGCGTTCTTCATCCGGTTGGAGTCGACGTCGCAGACCACGAGCACGCGGGCATCGGGCTGCCTGAGGTATTGCACCAGGTTGCGGTCCGTCCCGTGCGAACCGGTCCCGATGAAGCCCACGGTGATCTTGTTGCTGGGTGCGTCCTCTCCCCGCAGACGAGAAGAGACGATTGTCGGAAAGGCCACTGCCGCGGATGCCGCCCCGATGAACCTGCGTCGAGACATGGTGTCCATGCTGCGCATCTCCTTCCGGCAAGGATGTTCCGGCCGGACCCCTGCGATCACTCGCCGGGCCGAGCCCATCATGTGGGAAACCATGCTACGGCGGGAACGGCGAGCCGTCGAGTCTGACCCGCCGGCGCAAGCCTGGTCTTCGCGTGCCTTGACGCTCACTCCACGCCACGCTCTACTGGCTTCCAAGCCTCGCTCCGGCAGCGCCCTTCGTGGGACCGCTGGCGACAAGGCCCCCTGGCTGTAACCATCGGCCAAACCCCAGGCAATCTCGAAAGGACGCTCCATGAATACCCGCAGTGCTTTGACAGGCAGCCTCTCCGCCTTCTTGCTCGTGGCTTCGTGGGCTCCAGCCGTATCGGGCGCGGACTTCATCTGGATCGAGGGCGAGCAGACCAACACGGTCAATCTGAAGCCGGACATCAACGGGAGCGGGCGGCCGCAGCTCGTTTCCGACGGCCGGTGGCTGACCGTACACCTGGACCCGGGCGAGATCGAGAAGCAACTGCCTGCCGAGGGGGCGCTTCTCTCCTACGTGTTCACCGCGGAGCAACAGGCCGCCTACACCCTCTGGGGACGCATCGGCTACGAGTTCGCCCGATCGCCCTTCGACTGGCGGATCGATGGCGGCCAATGGAATCGAATCGCCCCGGACACCGTCACCACCGACCTGACCGAACTGAGCTTCTTCACCGAGGTCGCCTGGCTCAAGTTCGGGCCGCAGGACCTGGCCGCCGGCAACCACACGCTCGAGATTCGGATCCGGTCCCACAAGAACGGAAAGGGCGAGCTCCAGCGTGTACTCTTCGGGCTCGACGCCCTCTGCATCACCCGCGGTGAGTTCTTTCCCAACGGCAAGTTCAAACCGGGCCAGGAATGGCGCGACGAGCGCGACCGCAAGGCCGGCCAGACGGTGTTCGAGCTGCCCGAGGCTCCCAGGAACGGGGAGCAGACGGCCGTCGCCCTCAGCGGTTTGTGGGAGATCTGCCGGCACGACGAGGACCTGCCGGGCAAGGTGGCCGAGCCGATCAAGGAGCGGCCCGATCACCCGTTCTGGCGGGCCATCGAGGTCCCCGGCGACAAGAATTCGCTTCGCGAGGACATGATCTTCGCCCACCGCATCTGGTACCGCACTCGGGTCAACGTTCCCGAGTCTCAGAAAGGCCGGTCGTTCTACCTGCTCTTCCCGCAGAATAACCTCAACACCACGGTCTACGTCAACGGAGTGCTCTGCGGTTTCGCCAAGCACCCCTACGCCCGCTTCCAGATCGATGTCACGAGAGGCGTCAAGACCGGCATCAACGAGGTCTGGGTCGGCATCCGCGACGCGTGGTACGGCTACACCGCCAGCCCGACGAACCCGATGAAGCTGCGGCGGGCGTTCAATTTGCCACTGCAGTTCTCGCGCAATGGCTTCCAGGACTTGTCCTATCCGGTCTGGGCCGCGTTCCAGTCAGGGATTCTGGTGACGCCGTCGCTGGTCTCGGCCGGCCCGGCCTACGTCTCCGATGTCTTCTGCAAGCCCTCGGTCGCCAAGATGGAATTGGCCCTGGAGGTGACGGTGAGCAATCCGTCGGCCGGGGACATCGCCGGCCAGGTGGTGTGCGAGGCCGTCGAAGCCAAGAGCGGCGCGGTGGCCAAGACCTTCGCTCCGCTGCCCTTCCACGCGCCGGCCGGCAAGGAACAGGTGCTGCAGACAGTGGAAAAATGGGAGAAGCCCAAGCTCTGGTGGCCGGACGAGCCGAACATGTACGTGCTGCGAGCGACCGTCAGGATCGGCGATGCGGCGGCCGACGTGGCCAAGACCTCGTTCGGCTTCCGTGAGTGGGGCGTGGACGGTAAGCACTTCACGCTCAACGGATATGTTTGGCACGGCTGGAACATGGGCATTCCCGGGACCACGAAGGAGGAGTACCTGGCGAGCTACCGCAAGCTGCACCAGACACAGATGCGCATGGCCGGCGCCGCCCAGGGTGGCAACCGCCCGTTTTTCGGCATGTCCCCGGACGAGGCCCTCGATTGGTGCGATCAGAACGGTGTGGTCGTCCGCCGCTGCGGCCCGCTGGACGGCGAGGCCATCGGCTACTTCGCGGTCGAAAACGACCCGGAACTGCGGAAGCTGCACAACTCCGAGATCAAGATGGACCTGCTGAACGAGTGGCGTGAGCAGATGGTCGCCCAGGTCAAGGGTGAGCGGAATCACCCCTCGGTTCAAATCTGGTCGATCGAAAACGAGTGGCTGTACATCAACTGCATCAACCTCTACGGTGGGCTGATGGACCAATTCGAGGCCCAGACCTACAAGACGGCCGAGGCGGTGAAGGCGGTCGATCCGACCCGCCCGACCATGGCGGACGGCGGCGGGGCGGGCAAGGCCCAGGGCATGCCCGTGCACGGCGATCATTATGTGGCCGACGCCGACCTCACCCGCTATCCCGCCCTGGCCTATGCGGCCAATGTCACCGGCGGCGGGCGCGGGCGATGGACCTGGGATCAGAAGCGGCCGCGGTATCTCGGCGAGGACTTCTACTACACCGGGAACCACCCCGAGCTGTCAACCGTCGGCGGCGAGGTCGCGTTCGGCGGCAAGAGCGTCACGCTCCAGGCCTGCGGGCTCATGCTCCAGATCCTCCAGCAGGGCTACCGCTGGGCGGACTTCGGGGCGTGGAACTTCTACTGCGGCGAGAACGACGCGGATAACTCTCAATGGAAGTATATGGCTCCACGGGTGGTCCTCTGCCGGCAGTGGGACTGGTCGTTCGCCTCCGGACAGCAGGTCAAGCGGACCTTGGCCATCTTCAACGACACCCACGACGCCGACCCGATCGAGTTCGCGTGGAATCTGGAGATCGCCGGCCGGCCTATCGCGGGGGCGAAGAAGGAGTACGCCGTCACCCCGGGCGGGCGGGCCGAGTTCGAGTTGACCCTGCCGATGCCCAAGATCGATGCCCGCCAGGAGGGGCGTTTCACGCTCACGCTCTCCGTCAAGGGGACCGAGGTGTGGTCGGACAGCGAGGCGGCCTCGGTATTGCCCCCACCTGCGGTGAGCAAGGACGTAGCGTCGTTGGGTGCGAACGGCCTGTGCGTCTACGACCCGGCGGGATCGGTCAGGGCGTTCCTCACCGCTCGCGGCATCGCCTTCAGCACGCTCAAGGACCTCAGGAAGCTGCCCGATTCCGCGAAGGTCCTGCTGATTGGCAAGGATGCCCTGGATCCCGCCGAGAGCACGTCGAGCCTGCTGGCCGCCTGGGCCTCCGCCGGCCGATGTGTCATCGCCCTCGAGCAGGACAACCCGCTCAAATACCAGGCCATCCCCGCCGAGATGGACGCTGCCACCAACGAGGGGCGGGTCGCATTCGCTGAGGACCCCGGCCACCCGGTCTTTGCCGGCCTCGCCCAGAAGGACTTCTTCACCTGGTCACCGGACGAAATCATCTTTCGCAACACCTACAAGAAACCGGTCCGCGGAGCCAAGAGCCTCATCCAGTGCGGCCAGCTGCTCGCGAACTCGGGGCTGGTCGAGGTCCCCGCGGGCAAGGGTCTGCTGCTGCTGAGCCAGATCGTGATCGGCGAGAAGCTGGCCGACAATATCGTCGCCCAGACGCTGCTGGAGAACTTGCTCGCCTATGGTGCGGCCTACAAGCAGGTCTTCCATCCGGTTGCCGCGGTGGTCGGCGAGGGCACACAGTTGGCCCGGGCACTCGACGCCATGGGTCTTCAGTACACCCGGACGGCCGATCCCCTGGCCGCCCTGACCACCCCGGGCGGGGTCGCGGTGATCGATGCCAGCCCCGCCAACCTCAAGGCCCTGGCCGACAACCTGGCCGCAGTGGAGCAGTTGACCGGCAGCGGCGGCTTCATCATCTTCAATGGCCTGGGGCCCGAGGGGCTGGACAGCTACAACAGGATCGTCGGCTTCGAGCACATGATCCGGCCGTTCAAGCGTGAGCGGGTAGTCTTCCCGGCCGTCCGCGACCCACTCACCAGCGGTCTGACCACCGGCGACGTGGCCCTGTACTCGTCGCAGAGGATCTTCTCCTGGACGGAGGGCAACTACGTCGTGTCCGACGCCTTCAGCTACGTCGTGGATTACGACGAGGTGGCTCCTTTCGGCCAGTCGCCGTTCTTCGCCTACGACAACATTGTCAACGGCTTCACCAACGCCGACGGTTGGCCGCTGATCATCAACTTCGAACTGAACAAGGACAACTCGCCGTTCGACGTGCCGATCACACTGCCCAAGGCCCAGACCATCGCCGAGTTCACCTGGATCGGGAACACCAACTACTACCCGCAGACCAAGGTGAACCTGATCTTCGACGGCGACAAGGCGAGCATGGTCTCGTACGACGTGAAGCCGACCGGCGATCCGCAGACGCTGCCGGTCAACCCGCCGCGCATCGCGAAGCAGATCACCGTGCAGATCGCCGGCTGGCAGGAGAAAGCCGGCTCGCGGCCGCTGATCGGGATCGACAACATCTTCTTCAAGGCCGCGCGCCCAGCCGAATTCCGCGAGAAGGTCAAGCCGATGCTCAATGTCGGCGGCATGGTGCATTACATCCGCGGGCCAGGCGGCATCGTGCTGTGCAACCTCAAGTTCCAGGACAAAGAGGAGGTCCCCGCCAACGCGGTCAAAAAGCAGAACATTCTGGCGACGATCCTGCGCAATCTCAAGGCCCCGTTTGCCGGCGGCAAGTCGATCATCGCGGGTGCCGGCCTGGACTATCAGCCCATCGATCTGGCCAAGCAGGCCACGCAGTACCGGGACGAAAAGGGCTGGTTCGGCGACAAGAACTTCACCTTCCGCGACATGCCGGTTGGCAAGCAGACCATGGGCGGCGTGCTCTTCGACATCTACGAGTTCCCCACCTCGCCAGTGCCGACGGTCATCATGCTGGAAGGCTCAGGCGTACCCAACCAGTTGCCGAAGGAGGTCCGGGGGATTCCGGTCAACCGCAAGGCGGATGCCCTGTTCTTCCTGCAGGCCGCGAGAATCGACCAGCGCACCAACGACCAGCAGCGCCGTGATAAGAAGCATTTCGAACTGTTCCGATACGTGATCCGCTACGCGGACGGCAAGACGGAGCAGGTCCCGGTGTACTCCGAGATCGACGTCGAGGACTACAAGCAGGAGGGCAGTCCCAAGGCCGTCCCGGGCGCTCAGATCGCCTGGACCCGGCAATACCCCAACTCGTCCTTCTGGGCGGTCGCCTACAGCAAGCAGTGGAACAACCCCCGGCCGGACGCGGCCATCTCGACGCTCGACGTGGAGTACCCGAAGGAGCGTCGCGGTGTGCCCGCGATCCTGGCGATCACGGCGGCATCAGCGGTGGAGAGCAAGTGAATCATGCGCCACCACAGCAACAGGACGTCCCCAACACCGGCGACGCCCTCATCGATGAAGTCCGGCGGCTACGGCGAGAAGTCTGCAGCCAGTGTAGCAACGATGTGGACCGACGCTGCGACCATTTGCTGGAGGTCCAGCAGGACTATGCAGCCCGCCGTGGCCCGTTCGCGGCGGTGAACCACGAGGCGGCCGCCGCAGTAGCAGCAAACTGGGGCGAGCAACACGTTCGTGAAGCAGCACCATCGAACCCGGGCCAGCACCTGGACGGCGCCAACCGGGCAGGGTCCGGTTGATTCGCAGTATTCTCGTCTACTTCACCTCAACGCTGGCCGCACTCTCCAGCCGCACCGGTCCGATCAACCCTGACTCGCGCGGCGCCTCGTCCTTCTTCCACAGCCGCCAGCTGGTGAAGGTGTACCGGCCGGTTGGGCTCGGCTTGCCCTCTTGGAGCCACTTGGGCCATGCCTTGAGCGTGCCGTCCGGATTGCGGGCGCTGTCCTCGGGCAGTTGCTCGTCGCCGATCATGCGGTTGATCCACAGGTTGACCACTCTGACCTCCAGGGTATTCTCACCGGCCTTCGCGACCTCGCTGATATCCACGCGATACGGCGGCTTCCAGAGCGTGCCGAGCGACTTGCCGTTCAACGTGACCTCGGCCATGACCGCCACCTTGCCGAGATCAAGGTGCAACCGGCGATCCTTGGCGAGCAGATCGGCCGGGACGGTAAACGTCTTGGCGTAGGTGGCCGTCCCGGAGAAGTACTTGATCCCGGCATCGCTGTTGTCCGTCCAGGACGCGAGCTTGTCCAGCGTCACCTTCTCGGGCGGGCCCCACTTCGGCGGGAAGCGGAGCTCCCACGGCCCGGCGATCTGCTGAGCCACCGGCAACGCGGGAACCGTCACCTGCCTTGTGGCACCGGACGCGGTCTTGATCTCGTACTTGCCCGGCTGCCAGGCCTCCGCCTTCAAACCACCGTCCACCCCGGCAGCCAACGTGATGATCTTCTGCGAGGCGGGAGCTGGCGGAGCCAGATCGATCAGCTGGGGATCGGTGCCTGTCGCGGTGTATGACTCGTCGCCGGCCGTGCAGTCTACGACCAGCGTCTTGACCACGCCGAACGCCGGATCATCGCCCTCGGCCATGCGGGCCACGACGAAGCTGGTTTGGCCGGCGTCCACCAGCTTCTGGGCCTTGGCGGTCACGTCACGGGTCCGGGCGGCGTCGCCGGGCGGTCCATAGTGAGCCTTCGTGACGACGATCCTCTTCGGCGGAACGGTCGCCAGCGAGATGATCGGTTTGCCGTCGCGCGAGACGGCCACCGCGGCATCGCCCTTCTGAGCGGCCTTGCGGAACACCACAAACACCGATCCGCTCGGTCCCAGGGGCAGCAAAACGCGCGTGCCCCCATCAACCTCGGTGAAGACCGAAGCTGATTCGATCCGGCCGGAGTCCGGCCACCAGAGCTCCGGCGCCTTGCCCTTCACCCGGAACGTGCCGGTAACCGCCACATCGCGCGGGTGGGCGTTGGCGACGAAGTAGATATCCGTCTCGTCGGCGGCACGATGGATGTACCGGATCCCTGGCCCGCCGATGAAGTCCGGGGCCACGCCGTCCGCGGCCAGCACCTGGTCGGGGGCCATGCCCCACACCGCGCGGCCCTTGCCGTGGTGATGCTCCTTGACTGTGGTCCCGCTGCCGTCGCCCCACAGCTCATCCGCCAGGCGCTTCAGCTCGCCGTCGCATGCCGGGTAGTCGGTCAGACCCGGCGTCTTCGGCGGGCGCGGCCCGACGACGGTTGCGCCTGCCTGAACCAGTTCGCTGATCTTGCCCAGGAGCTTGACGGTCATCGGCTGCCCGTCGGGCAGAACCAGTGCCCGGTAGCTCATCCCATCCGGCAGCACGATCCGCCCGTTCTTGACGGCCATACGCGTGAGCACGGCCTCGGCGGAACAGCCGTCGTAGTCATAAGAAGAAGGAGCATGCCCGGCGAGTCCCTGCGGCGACGCCTCCGGCTGCAGGTAACACAGGTCGGCCACGAACAGCCCCTGCCGAAGGAGGAACTGGCACCGGGCCAGATACTGGTGCCACGCCGGCGTCCAGTCCCACCAGGTCGAGGTCCGCTCGTAATGAAGCCCCCACGGACCCATGGTCATGCCCGGCACGCGATCAAGCCACGGCTGCATAGCGTAACGATGGAACACAAACCGGCTGATGCCGTCGCAGAAGGCGCGATCGCCCAGGGCCTTGATCGAGCCCGGCCACTCCTGCCATCGCTCGCTGTCGTTAGCGGTGAAGGCTTCCGCGCCGAGGATCGGCTTGCCGTAAATGTGGGCGGCCGAGGCCATTTCCTTGATCGTGTTGAACGCCCCCCCGCCAATCCAGAACTCGCACATCGGCTCATCGGCCCGCCCCGCGTAGGGAAGGTCGTCGGTCGGCCCGCCGTAGGCCTCGATGGACAGCTTGAGCCCGTGCTTCCGGGCGAGCGTCCGCATGTGGTCCGCGTAGTTCTCGACAACCAGGTCGGAGATGGTCTGCCGCAGATCCCACAGGAATCGCTCGGAGATCTCCAGGCTGTCAATCACGCGCCCTCCGTAGGTCGGCAGGAACGGCATCATGTCGTAGCCGCGGCGGGCCTTGAACTCCTCCCGCATGCGGGCGGTCCAGTTCTGTGAGCCATTCTCCCAGCTGTCGATGTGGGTGGTCACCAGGGTCTTGCCGGCCGCCGGCCCCACGTCCGCGATCAGCTTGGCCATCATGCCGGCGAATGCCGCCTCGATCCCCTCCTTGCTGAGCTTGTCGCATTCCAGCCCGCGCCCGGTGGCCGGCGCGGGCGCATTCTCGACACCGGTGCAGGTGTGGCCGTAGCGGACAATCGTCCACTTGCCCGCGGGCACGTCCCAGGCGAGCTTGCCGCCCCTGTCCATCCTGGCGGTCAGATCAACGATGCGCTTGCGATGGATGACCATCTCGGCGGGCAGGTCCTTGACGACCGCCGGCCCCACCCCACCGACCTCATAGCCGGCCTTGACCTGGATGCCCTCAATGCGATACGCCCCCGTGGCCGGAAACGCGAGCACGGCGATGTCGCGATAGTAGCCGGCCACGGCCTTCGGCTGGGCGAGCAGGCCTTCGAACACCTTCCCGCCTTCGACGTCCACCTCGGTCCAGACCACCTTCTGCATGGCCTGCTCCGGTCGGATCCACGGCCCGCCGCTGCCGTTCCACCCGGCGTCGTCGTTCATATTCACTTCAAGCCCCAGCCGCTCGGCCTCGGCTACCACGAACTTGAACAGCTCGCGCCACTTCGGGCTCATGAAGTCGATCGGCCCGACCGGCGCCCCCTGGTCCACTTCCATGATCAGCACGCCGCCAATTCCCACCCGCTTCATGGCCTCGAGATCAGCGGTGATCCCTTCCGGGGTGATATTGCCATTCAGCCAGAACCAGTACACCCATGGCCGAGCGGAATCCGGCGGGCGCAGGAAACCCTGCTCGATGTCCGCCCCCGTCTGGGCGACGGCGACACCGGCGACAAGAACGAAGGCCAGCAGTGATCCGGCCAACTTGACCGCACCAGCGGCAAACAGGCTTCGACTTCCCATGCTCGCGCTCCCTTTGGACTGAGTTTGACCAGGTGGTGGAAGCAGCCGTACGGCGTCCACGCTCCAGAAGGTAGCCGAGCCCGAGACCGGGTGCAATCGCCGACGACTCGGACGTCGCTCGTGCAAGCCGCGAGCGGCTACACCCGAGCCGTGAACCAGGGATGGATCGTCTGGCAAACACCACTCATGCTTCACGCTCCCCCCGACTCCGCAACGCCCGGTTGCCCAACTGCCCGCAAGCGGCCATGTGTTCGCGGCCCTTGGTCAGCCGCCGCTTGCAGACCTGGCCGGCACCCTGGAGCCAACCCAGGAACCGCACCACCGACTCCTCAGTCGGCGCGGGCCACGGGGAATCCCGCCGCGGGTTGTACGGGATCACGTTCACCACCGACTTCACCGGCCGAAGGTATTCGACCAGTTCGCGGGCATCCTCCTGGCGATCATTGACCCCTGGGATCAGCACGTACTCGATCATGAAGAACTGGCACTTGCGCAGCGGGTAGGCCAGCAGGGCCTCGCGAAGGGCGGCCATCGGCTCCAGCCGGTTGACGGGCATGATCTGATGCCGAATCTCGTCATTGGGAGCATTGAGTGAGATAGCCAGGTTGATCCGCCGCCAACCCAGAGACGCCAGCTTGCGGATGCCCTCGGTCCGCCCCACCGTGGAAATCGCGATCCGCTCGGCCGCGAATGACAGCCCGGAACGGTCCAACAGCACCCGGACCGCCTGGATCACGCTGTCGAAGTTGTCGAAGGGCTCGCCCATCCCCATGAAGACCACGTTGCGGACCCGCACGCCGAACTCCCGCCGGGCGGCCACGACCTGCCCGACGATCTCACCGGCGGTCAGGTTGCGGAGGAAGCCCAGCTGCCCCGTCTCGCAGAACAGGCAACCGCGGGCGCAACCGATCTGAGAGGAGACGCAGAGCGTCTTCCACTCACGGCCGTACCGCTGCATGGGAACCATGACGCTTTCGATCTCGAGGCCGTCATGGGTGCGCTGGATGAACTTGGTCAGGTCGCCGTCCTGGATGTGCCGAACCACGGGCAGCAGGTCGGCACCGATGGCTTCAAACGGGGGGAGGGAATGGTCAGGACAATCGATAGTCTCGACCGGTTGGCAGGTCAGGAGTCCGCGATACTCGGCTCGTAGCGTCCTCACATGCTGCGGCAACGGCCGGCGGCGCTCCAGCACTTCCTTGAATGTCAGCCCGAGAACGTCCACCACTCCCACCGGTCCGATGGCCCGCGGCAGCCCGGGTGGCACCAGCGGCCCAGGCTGCAGTCGGGGCCGTTACAGCATTCCCTTCGACTTGGCGTAGGCGAAGATACCCCCCGCCTCGATGATCGGGGCCACGTCACCCAGCGCCCGCAGGGGATATCGCTTTCCGCTCTTGGTCCCCACCAGGCATGGCTCGGCGGTGTGAATCTCGACCTCTTCGCCGGTCTCGAACTGCTCGACCAGCCGCCGCCCCGTCTCGAAGGGCACGAGGTAGCCGCCGTTCACCGAGTTGCGGAAGAAGATCCGGGCATAGAACTCAGCGATGACCGCGACGACGCCGGCCTCGGCCAGGGCCAGGGGCGCGTGCTCGCGCGAGCTTCCACAACCGAAGTTCTTGCCGGCAATGATGATAGAGTAAGCGCTGTGCGTGTTGGCGGGATCCTTCTGGTCGACGAAGGGAATACCGCCGCCGGGCAGGCCAGCCTGAGGCGTGGGCACCCCGCACAAGGCGTGACGCCCAAACTGCCTCCGCTCCTCCGCGATGGCCGGATTGTAGACCAGAAAATGGGCCGGGATGATCTGATCTGTGTCAATGTCGTCACCGAGAACGTAGACCTTGCCGCGGATCACCTGTTCCATGGTCTCACCTTTCGCTGGGGCAAAGGAAGCGGGCGAATCGAGCCGGATGCCGATTCGCCCGCGTGATCGTCGTTTCAGATCCACCCGACGGTGACCGCCGGGGCGGCCCCGTCCCTAACGGGCCTTCTTGGCAGCGGGCTTCGTGCCCACTTCCACAATCGACTGGGTCTTCAGGATCGTATAGTCGGCCGGAAAAGCGTGGAACGCCTGCACGTGCAGTTCGCGGTTCCGAAGCTCCCAATCGACGAACGAAAAGGGTACCAGATTGTCGTCGTCTGTCCAATCCTCGAACCTCACCAGCAGGCCCCGGGAGCCTGCGTAGTTGAGCAGATCGCGATGCGAGGCGTGGAACAGGTTCCGATTCATCTTCTCCACTTGAGTGGACAGAATGTAGTGCAGGCCGTCATCGAACTTCTCGTGGTGGTCGCGCTCGCCCCGGAACTGGAACGAGGTCACCAGGCCGTTCTGAGGAAGAAGGTCGACGTCAGTGGTCGTGACTTCAGTCACGCATCGGCCGCCAGACTGCAACGAAACCACATGGGAGAGTCCCAAGATCCAGATGTCCGCCTGGTACGCCGCTTGCTCCAGATGGCGATTCTGGTAGATCGTGAACAGCTCAGGATGGAGTGGGCGGCGATATAGCGCGAACTTCAGATCCGCTACACGCTGTAATGTCTGACCAACTTCCACGGTCATTCCCTTCAAAACCCCATGCAGACCCAGACCCTTCGGTACAGGCTGTACAAGCCTCCTACCGGCTTGCGGTTGCTGCTGATCCCGCCTCTTTCTTCTCCAGGATCACCCGACTCGGGTGTCCACCCGCCACGGCTGCTACTCCCCTCCGGGCAGGCCTCAGGTAGGCGTCGTCTTGGCTCATTCTACCGGACAGCAAACCCCGTTCCAAACAAAATCTTCCCAAAAGCAGAGCTTCTGTCGTCAACCATGAGTCTTATACCCCGCTTGGCCCAAAAAGTTCCCAACATTCTAAAACACCGAATCATAACGGCTTCTGCAATGACCGGTGTTTCGTGTAATACCAATTCTATGTCAGCTTAAGTGTATTCTGAGGCCCCTGGTTGCTTGAGCTCGACTTGTTCAACCCTCCTGGAATCCTGCACAGACGGAAAACCGACTCGCCTACAATACTAGCGTTTGGGCGAGACACGTAGCTCCCCGTACAATCCCCCCGTCAAACGGACCGATACGGTCGGGCGTCTTGTCTCCAAGTTGAAGAAGGAGGAATGCGATGCGACGGCTTTGGATCATCGCAGTGGTCGGACTGGCCTTTGTCCTGAGCGGTGCCTCATGTCCGCTGTATCACCCCCGTACTGCCAAACCAAGGATTGCCGGGCTGAAGGGTTTTGGATCGGCCGAGGAACTCCGTCAGTTCCTGGTGGATCAGGCCAACGAGCGGCTTTCCGGGACGGGTCAGAGCTACGGCACGGGCGACCCCTTGTTCGACCTGTTCTTCGGGTGGGGCGGCATGGCCTCCGCCCCCACGGCCGAGCTGAGCAACGCCGATACCGGGGGCCGATCCGAGGGAGCCACCACCTCGCATTCGTCGACCAACATCCAGGAAGAGGGCGTGGACGAGAGCGACGTCGTCAAGTGCGACGAAGAGACCATCTACTGGCTCCGCGGCGACACGATCCACGTGTGCCGAGCATATCCGGCGACCCAGCTGGCCGAGCTTGCCACCGTGAAACTGGATTCAACCGGCGAGTCGCTCTACCTGCGCGGCCACCAACTGATCGCCCTTTCCAGCCGCTGGTCGTACGGCTACTACCGGTACGGCTGGGGTGTCTTCGCGGCGGAAGCGGAGGCCCCCACCCCGGGAGGGACGAGTTCAACCGATTCCTCTTCCCTTGTCGGCGGCAGCTGGAACGACGGCGGCCAAGTCACCGTGTCCATCATCGACGTCAGCGACCCGGCCCACCCCACGACCACCGCCACAGCCAAGTTCGAAGGCCAGCTGGCTTCCAGCCGGATGATCGACAATCATCTGTATCTCGTCGTGACCACCACGCCGCGGCTGCCGGACAACCCGGTGCCGTTGACGCTCGAGGGCATGACCCTCGACGAATGGCTGCCCGACTACGAGATCACCATCAGCGGCGGAGCCACCCAAATTGGCGACATGATCTCCTGGCAAGGCGCCTTCCGGCCCGAAGTCGGCGACGGCTACAACATCACCACCGTTGCAACGCTCGACGTCGATAACCCGACCGGCGGCTTCGCCTCGACGGCCATCACCGCCGACGCGGGAACCATCTACGCCAGTACCGCCGCCCTGTATGTCACCGACACCCAGTACGACTGGTACATGGGCGGCTCGCGGACCGACACCATTGTCCACAAGCTGGCCTTCACCCAAACCGGAACCGACTACATCGCCAGCGGCATGGTGCCCGGCCGGCCGCTCAACCAGTACTCGCTCGGCGAGTATGACGGCCACCTGCGCATCGCCACCAATCAGGACGAGTGGTCGATCGACGGCGCCGGTCTCAAGAACGGGATCTACGTCATGAAGGAGACCGGGACGACGTTGGACATCGTCGGCCGGATCGACGACATCGCCGTCGGCGAGCAGATCTATGCCGCCCGCTTCATCGGCCCGCGCGGCTTCCTGGTCACCTTCAAGCGAATCGACCCGCTCTTCACCGTCGACCTGAGCAATCCGACCAACCCGCGGATCGTCGGCGAGCTCAAGGTGCCGGGCTACTCCGATCACCTTCAGCTGCTGGACCAGAACCACATCCTGGCTATCGGGAAGGACGCCCAGGACACCGGCTCGTTCGCCTGGGTCCAGGGCGTGCAGCTCTCCATGTTCGATGTGAGCAACCTGGCCAACCCCCAACTCATGTTCAAGGAAATCATCGGCGGTCGCGGTACCCACAGCGAGGCCAACAACAATCCCAAGGCATTCATCTACTACGAGCCCGACGAATCCGGCCCAGGATACCTGACGTTCCCGATCGATCTGTACAGCACGGGCACGACCGGCCCGGAGTGGGGCACGCACCAGTTCACCGGCATCCTGGTCTACCGCGTGGATCCGCAGACCGGCTTCTCAAGGCTGGGGTCCATTTCGACCTTGCCCGAAGGCAAGTCACCCAACGGCTGCAACTGGTACTACTACGGCGCCACCCGCGGGCTCTTCATCGGCGAGAACGTGTACGCGGTCTCCGATCTGGGCGTGAAGGCGGCAGGGCTGAGCAGTCTCGGCACACTGTCCGGAAGCGTTTCATTCACCGGGGCCAGCGCCTTCGAGGACTGCTACTATGACGACCTGCCGGAGATCCTGCCGGCCGTTTCGGAAGGCCTGCGGTAGACCCTTCGGCTCATGAGCCCTCCGGCGCGTCGTCCAAGGCAACCAGCAGGTCCGCGACCAGGCCGCGCAGGTCCTCAATACGATAGGGCTTGGTCAGCACCGCGGACCTTGCCGGGAGAGGAGCCTCCACGCCCGACGTCGCGCCGGGGGCGATCAGAATGACCGGTGTCTGCCGTCCGCCGTCCCGGATGGCCCGTAGACATTCGAGACCGCTGCGTTTCTCGAGTTCCATGTCCACAACGAGCAGACGAACTCTGGTGCCGAGTTCCTGGAACTTGGTCAGCAGTTCGAAGCCGTCCCCGGCCTCGACGACCCGGTAGCCGGCGGCAACGAGGGTCGACACGAGAATCGAACGGACGTGGGGATCGCCCTCCGCCACCAGCAGCAGATCACCTTGTCCCTGGTGGGGCGAGGCCCGACCCCCGGAAGCGGACAGAGCGTCGGCGCTCACACAGGGAAACACCAAGGTGAACGTGCTCCCCTTGCCTTCCGTCGAGCTGAACTCGATCCGCCCGCCGTGATCCCGGACGATGCTCTGCACCACCGCCAGACCAAGCCCCGTGCCCTTGCCACGCTCCTTGGTGGTGAAGAAGGGTTCGAAGATCCGACCGCCGATCGCCGCGGGGATGCCGCACCCGCTGTCTCGGATTTCGACGACCGCGTACGTTCGCTTCGGCTCCAGGTCGGAGAAACGAGCCAGATCCTCGGCCTGGGCGGCGCGGAGAACAACGTCGAGACGGCCGCCGTCCGGCATCGCGTCCTTCGCGTTGATCACCAGGTTCATCAGGGCCTGCTGCAGTTGGGTGGCGTCCGCATGAACAACGAGACCGGTGCTGACTCCGAGATGTTCGGTCACCCGGACGCTCGAGGGCAGCAGCCGTCGACAGAGGTGGCACCATTTCGGAAAGTCCACCGCCAGATCGATCAGCTTCTTCTGCACCGGCAGCCGCCGGCTGAAGGTGAGCATCGACCTGGCCAGGGCCATCGCATCCTGGGCCGCCTGCTCGATCATGTCCAGGGATTCCCTCGCGGTCGCCTGCCCCTCCAGGCTGCCGCGAAGGAGGGCCACATTGCCGAGGATCACGGTGACCAGGTTCCCGAAATCGTGAGCCACGCCGCCGGCCATCTGACCGAGAGCCTCCAGCCTGTGAGTCTGACGCAGCAAGTCCTCCAGCCGGGCTCGCTCTTCCTCGAGACGCTTGCGCTCGGTGATGTCCTGCATCACCCCGACGAAGCGATCCGGCCGCCCGCCCCGCCCCACTGCGAGCAGCCCGCGGTCCAGCATGCGAACGTAGTGCCCGTCCTTGTGTCGAAAGCCGTATTCGCATTCGTACGGCGTGCCATCGCGGAGGGCAACTTCAAGAACACCCAGGGCTTCGGCGCGGTCCTGGGGATCGATCCGTTCCGCCCATTGTTCGAAACCGCCCTTCATCTCGGACAGGGCGTATCCCAGAATCTGCTCGATGCTCCCACCCCAGACGAGCTTCTTGGTCGCAAGCTCGCCATCGTAGACGATCTGCCGAGCCGCCGAGGCCGCCAGCTCATACCGCTGCCGCCAATTCACGCGGCCCCTCGGCGTTCTTCCCCGCCTGAGCGGCCCGCCACGCCTCGTTCGCCGGCCGGAGTCACCGGACATGACCAGTCCCTCATCGCCGCAACAGGGCTTGCGGCTTGGGTAGCCCTCTCGCGAGAACACCAGTATACGCCAGCATGGCGGCGCCGGCCAGCAGCTCCGGGGCCACCGCGGCTGCCCCCCTCGACGGGCGGGCAACGGTTCCCGGCGCAAGCAAACAGCGGACCTGGCCGCCCGTGAGGCAACCAGGTCCGCCGTATGTCTAGCACTTCCCGCTACACGGGTGTGGGAAGCGAGTTACTGCGGCATGTCGAGGCAGCCTGCGTCCGCCGCGATCGCCGGACCAGCGTAACAGTTCTGGAAGGCGGCCAAATCCTCCGCGGCCACATAACCGTCACCGTTGGTGTCCGCACAAGCACACACCGAACCGGTCAGCGGTGCGACCGTGCCCGTGAAGCAGGCCTGGAAGAGCCCGAAATCGACCTGGTCGACGTCACCGTCCGTGTCCAGGTCCAGTCGCGGGGCGGCACAGGCGGAGAGCCCGCCGGTCATGGCCGCATACTCCGCAGCCACCCACTCGGCCGAGCGGGCAACGCCGGAAAACCGGATTTCGTCAACCAGACCGCTGTACCACCCGTTGGTATCGGCACCGATGGCGTCGATGACGCCGGTTCCGATCTTGGCGGTGTCGCCTGAGGAGCCCTGGTTGGTGATGTTCTCCAGGGCGACCTGACCCGCTTCGACGCCGTCCAGGTAGATCACCAGGCTCGTGGCGTTGCCGGTCATGACCACGTAATGCCATTCGCCGGTGTTGTAGGCGTAGGGGACGTTGATGCCCGGCCAGGTCCCGCCGGCACTGACCCACGCCTGCAGGTTGGCCCCGCCGTGGAAACCGAACTCGATCAGGTCATTCTGGCCGAACAGCGGCATCCGATCGCCGAAGGCCGCTGCCTCGGGAGCGATCCAGCCGCTGACCGTGAACTCCGCCAGGTTGCTCAAGAAACTGGCGTTGAGGTCAACGTAGGCATCGGTTCCGTTGAACCCGCGCCCCAGGCCCAGCCGGCCCGTGGCGCTGGTCGAGTTGTAGATGGTCCCGTCGTGGTCATTGGCCGTCGAGTCAATCACCGTGGCCTCATCGGCAAAGTGGTAGACGGCCAGGTAGCCGGCGGTCCACACGCCTTCCGCATCCTGCCCGGCGGGCACGCCTGGATTGTTCCAGTGCATCCAGACGGTGGTGGCCTGATCAAGCTGCGGAACCTTGACCCAGATGAGCGAGGTGCCGGCCGCATCCCACCGCTCGATTTCGTACGGCAGGAGGGCCGTCTGGTCCTTGTTGGTGAAGCGGATGTCCGAGCCGTCGGCCGCAAAGCCGGCGTAGTTGTCGACCTTGTCCGGCGTGAGCGTCACCAGAACCGGGAACTCCGCCAGCGGCGTGGCTCCCATGTATCCGCTGAACGAAACCCGCATGCTGTTCTTCCAGTCGGCGATCGAGTCGATATCCTGGATCGTCACCGTCGCCGAAGCCTCGCCGGCGACATCGTAAATGGCCCGCTCCTGGAGAGTCAGGATCACGGTCTCCTCGCCCTCGAGCGGCAGCCAGTCCTGAATGGCGCTGACCGTCAGATTGATCTGGGTCTCGCCGCCGGCGAAGGTGACCGGGATGGGCAGGGCGGTATAGTCCTTGCCGGGCGTGGCCGTTCCCTCCACCGTCAGGTAGACGGTGAGCGGCCGGCTGGTATTGCCGCCCGAGCGGGTGAGGGTGAAGGTGCCGGTGTCACCCAGCTCGGTCGCGGCGGCGTCGGCGGCAACAAGCTGCACCTGAGCGACGACCCCGCCGAAGGCGATCAGGTTGTCGACCATGGACGCGGCCTGGTTAGCGACCCAACTCTCCGACTTGGCCACGGAAAGAACCTGAACCTCATCGATGGTGCCGCTGAAGTACTGGGCGGCGGCAGCGTGGCGGGCGAACTTGAGGGTGTTGGTTTCCACCTCCGGGATGCCCAGGGCCTCGGTGTTCTGGGTGATCAGAACGCCGTCGCGGAATCCCTTCAGCGAACCTCCTGCTTCAGCGGCACCGTCGTAGGTCCCCGCCAAGCAGTACCAGGTATTTGCCTCGAGCGGGTTCATCGTGGCACCCCGCCAGCCACCGGCTGTCGAGTTGACCGCGATAGCGCCATTGAACTCCGGTGTGCCGTGGCCCCAGTTGATCTGGTAGTTGCTCTCGCGATGGACCGGGCCGGTGGCGGTGGCGCCCTCGGAAGCGGCGGCGGTTCCACGCACGTAGGTCATCACCGTGAAGTAGGTGATGTTCTCGGTGTTGCCGGTGTCAACGTAGTTTGAACTGGCGGCATCGAAGCTCAGCGCCCCGCCGATCGCGCCTTCGACCGGGCTGGCCCCGTAGTTGGTGCCATCGTTGCCGTGGCCGGTGGAGTCGTAGTAGAGCCCTTCGGCGGTGGTGGTATTCAGGTGCCAGACACCCAGGTAATCGGGCGTCCAAACCGCCTCCCCACCCTGAGCCAAGACGGAGTTCGTGTTGCCCCAGACCAGGGTGATGGCATCGGTGGGCGCGGCGATCTGCGGGACCTTCACCCAGACGTAGGACGATCCCGCCGGATCCCACTTCTCCACCTCGTAGGGCAGGCTGAGGTCGCCACTTCTGAAGCGGAGGTCCGAACCATCGGCATTGAAGCCGGCGTAGTTGTTGACGCGCTCGGGGGTCAGCACGACCAGAACCGGGAACTCGGTCAGGATCTCGGTGCCGGTGTACCCGGCGAAGACCAGGTCCAGGGACTTGGTCCAGTGGCTCCAGGATCCGTTGTCTGCGATCGTGGCCGTGGCCGAATCGGGTGCCCCGGCCACATACTGCGGATCGTTGGACGTGATCGTGACCATGACCGTCTCGTCCCCCTCGGTTGTTCCGTCCTCGTAAGGCGTGACGGGTACGGCCACGCTGGCCTGACCGGCCGGAATGACGACCTTGCCGCCCAGATACGCATAATCGGCTCCGCCGGTCGCGGTTCCCGACACGGTGTAGTTCAAGGTCAGCGGGAAGAGCGTGCTGCCCGTGCGGGTGAAGGTGAACGTACCGGTATTGCCGGCCACTTCGGCAGCGGCGGAGTCGGTTGCCTCGACGGTGATGGTTGCGGTGACATCCTCGCTGATCAGGTTGATTTGTGCATTCGATGGTTCCCCGAGCTCGTAGGTGGGTGCCGTGGTCAGTGCGACCGTGACCGTCTCATCGACCTCGACCTCGCCGTCATCGATTGGCGTCACGGTGATGGTTGCGGTCGATTCGTTGACAGGGATGGTCACCATGCCGGACAGCGTCGCAAAATCAGTGCCGGCCGTGGCGGTGCCATCGAAGTTGTAGTACACGTCAAGGGCTTTGGAGGTGTCGCCGCCGGCTCGGGTCACGGTGAAGGTGCCTTCCGTCGCCGGTTCGGCGGCACTGGTGCCGGCCGCGATCGTTACTGTGGAGGGTGGGTAGGTCGCGATGATCTGGACGGCATTGATCTGGGAGCGGAAGGTCTGCTCCTCGCTCCGAATGATGATCTGGTCGGCGGTCAGGCCGGTGAACACGATGTAGTTGCCGATGCCGGCGGTTTCCAGGGTGTTGGCCGTGATCGGTACCTGAGTGAACACCGGTGCCGCGGCGGTGAAATTCACCGAGTCCTGGAGGAAGACATGGGGAGTCAGAACGGAGCCCAGACTGTCCGGCGGCATGGCCGTGCTGGTGGTCTCCTGAACCCAGTATTCACTTCTTCGGCCTTCGGTGGCGTCGCCGTCGCTGTAGATGACCACGCTATAGCCGGTGGCACCCGGCTGGGCGGCCAACCACGCGGCGAGGCCCTTGACGAAGACCTGCGGGACGTTGGCGGTCGTTATGTTGCCAGTCCAGAACTGGTAAGGCGTGGTCACATCGTCGTTTGGCTTGCCGGGGGCGTCGATGTAGCCGTGCATGAGCTTGCAGTTGGGGGTCGACGTGCCGGCTCCGTCGTTCCAGATATTGGGGGAGTCCCAGGCGCAGACGATGGTCACGCCGGTGAACGTCACCTTGTTGCTGAACTTGCTGAGGGTGATGTTGCTGCCCCATCGCCCGAGGTTGTTCCAGTTGTCCTGGGCGTATCCGGGAGCTCCGGCAACTTCGTCTACTCCCAGCGAGTCGCCGCTGGTTTCCTGGATGCCGCTGCCGCTGTTGGCGACGAAGTTGATGCCGATGGACTGGGCGGGGGCAAGGCCCGCGGAAACCCCGATCAGAATAAGTCCTAACGCGACGGTCAAGCGAAAACCGAGCTGGGACATGGACTGGGCCCTCCTCAATGGCCGAACGGACAACCGGGCGACAATCCCGCGATTCCAATAGCGCGAGCGCCCGCGACAGAGGCAGGAATCCAACATGGAAATTGCTCCTTTCCCACGACAATTGTCGTGGAGCCACACCAGACAACCGACATGAAGACTGATCCGCAGACGTGCATGCGGGCCGGGTCAGACACCTTCGACAGACCCCCCGATGCTACAACGCAGTATACGCCGAAACCACCGGCCATGCAAGCCGGAGTTGGTGACGAGATAAGCCTTCTAGGAGGCGGAGACCGCGAAGCGCACTTCGATGAGACAGGCCTATGTAAATACCCCATCGTCGGCCCGGACTTGATCCTCCCCCCCGGTTTGCCATAGACTATCGCTATAGAGGGTCGCAAGTCTCGTTCCTACGATCATAGGGGAGGAGGGCGTTCCGTGGTGAGCACCCCAACGTCTATATGCAGCCGGTCTGTCGGCTGTTTCCTGGCCATGCTGGCTGTGTTCCCTCTTGCGCCAGCCTCGCTCCAGGCCCTCGTCCTCACGGAACTCATGTTCCATCCCCTGGGGGACAATCCGGATGAGGGCGTCCACGGCGAAGAGTACATCGAGTTGTGGAACGAGACGTCGGGCTCGATCGATCTGAGCGGTTATCGGTTCACCCGCGGGATCAGCGGGGCCAACGGGGAAACGGACTACACGATTCCCAACGGCACCGTCTTGCCGGCGGGACAGTACTTGGTGGTGGCTCGAGAGCCGGCAGCCATGGCCGCCCGGGGGGTCTCCGGGATCATCGGACCCTACGGGGGTAATCTCAGAAACTCGGGTGAGCGGCTGACGCTAGTGGATGCGGCGGGAGAAACGGTTGTAGACGTCGCTTACAGCGATCGCGGCGACTGGCCGGCGGCGGGTGATGGGACGGGTCACTCCATCGTACTCAAAGACATCACCGAGGATCCAGACATGGGTCGACACTGGCGTCTGAGCCAGTTGAAGGGCGGCTCGCCCGGTGCGGCCGACGTCGTCAAGCCTCAGACCCTTTACCTGGTCTACGCTCCCGAGCTGAAAAGCCACGGCTGCGCGACCGACTGCTCGCGGCAGCGGTACTTCAAGGGCACCGTCGAACCGCCGGCAACCTGGAAGGATGTCACCTTCGATGACTCGAGCTGGTTGATCGGCTGCGGCGGATGGGGGTACGGCGACGAGGACGATTGTACCCTGCTCAGCGACATGTACAACTACTACCTCTCCGTGTATGCCCGGGTCGGTTTCGACCTGACCGCCGATCAGATCGCCAACATGAAATCCCTGACGTTGGAGGTCCGCTACGATGACGGCTTCGTCGCTTATCTCAACGGTCATGGCGATCCGGTCGATCGGGCCAACGTGAACGGCACGCCGCCGGCGTTCAACCAGCGGGCGTCCTCCAGCATCGAACCGACCACGCAGACGAAGGACCTGACGTCCAAGATCGGTCTGCTTCAGGCCGGGCCCAACGTGCTGGCGCTCCAGGGACACAACTACCCGAGAAACAGCAGCGACCTGTCGTTGATCCCCCGGCTGACCGCAGTCATCGAGCCGCCGTCCAGCTCGAACGATCCCGCCCGCCAGCTCCTGATCAACGAGATCTTCGCCGACGGCTTCGGAACCGAGTGGTTCGAGCTCTACAATCCGACCGATCAGGCGGTAGCCCTGGACGGGGTGTGGCTGAGCAACAGCGAGGACAACCTGGCGATGCAAGCCCTGCCCTCCGGAACCACAGTGCCAGCCAGGGGTTTCCTCCAGCTTCAGCAGGGCGTGGATTACAGCACCTTCAGTATTCGGACCAGCACGACCAGCGGCCAGATCTTCCTCACCGCCCCGTCGCAGGCCTACGTGCTGACCGGCTACTGTTTCGGTACCCAGCGCACCGGATGGAGCATCGGCCGCTATCCGGACGGCGGCGACGACTGGTCCCCGATGGATACCCCGTCGCCGGAGACGTTCAACACCCGCCATCGGCTCCGCCAGGTGGTCATCAGCGAGCTCATGTACCATCCCCTGCTGGGCGACGATGCCGGTTACGTCGAACTGTACAACACCGGCACGACCATGGTGAACATCTCCGGTTGGGAGTTCGACGGCATCGGCTACCGGTTCGGCGACAACAAGACGCTCCCGCCCGGCGGCTACGCGGTGGTCTGCGACAACCGGACGGTAGCCTCGGCGGCCTACGGGCTGGTCTACAGCACGCTATACGGCAACTACCACGGGAACCTGGCCCGCGGTGGCGAGAAGGTCGTCCTGCTGGACGAGAACGACCTGGTCGTGGACTGCGTGACCTACACCGACGAGCCGCCCTGGCCGGTGACCCCGGACGGCACCGGAGCCTCGCTCGAACGCCGCTGCGTCAGTGACAGCTTCGAGCAGCCCTCGGACTGGGTCGGCTCGGTGGTCGGCGCTCCCACGCCGGGCGGTCCCAACCGGATGTCGGACTGCACGGTTCCGCCCACGCCGGCGGTGGTCATCAATGAGATCATGCAGCATCCCTTCGCCGATCTGCACGATGACGCGAAAACCGAGTTCATCGAAATCTACAACAACTCCGGCGCCGCGGTGAATCTGACGAACTGGCGCTTGGGCGGTGACATCCAGTTCGCCTTCCCGGACGACTATTCGATCCCCGCCGGCGGCTACCTGGTCCTCTCGTCGGACGATGCCGCCGGTCGTGCCGGCGAGGGCGGACTGTACCGGGTCTACACCCACCTTTCCGACGCCAACACGCTTGGCCCGTATGCGCCCGAACTGCCCAACGGCAACGGCGACGTGTGGCTGATCGGTGAAGACGGCCGGGTCGTCGACGCCGTCACCTACTCCGACGATTTCCCCTGGCCCAGCCTGCCGGACGGCTATGGCACGGTCGAGGGTCGAGGCTATTCGCTCGAGCGGCGATGCATGACGGCGCCCTCGGCTTCGCTGGCCAACTGGGAGGCGTCGCCCGCCGACGGGGCCACGCCCGGGGTGGCCAACAGCAAGTCCACCTGCACCCTGCCTCCGACGGTGGCCGCCCTGAGCGTCACCCCCTCGCCGGTCATGGCCACCAGCACCACGACCATCACCGCCACGATCGAGCCTTACACCGCGGTGGCCGGAGCCCAGGTCCGATACTTCGTGGATGACATCGAGAAGACCGGCGAGACCGTCTCCACGGCAATCATGTCCAACGGGGGCAACGGCATCTGGACGGCCACGCTGCCGGCCCAGGTCGCCAACAGCGTGGTGCGGTACCAGATCTGGCTGAACACCGGGGCCGGTTATGCCCGGGTCTCGCCCCGACCGGCCGGCGACGCCTACGAATGGAACGCCTACTTCGTCGATCCGCAGATGTCCTCGCCAGAGCCGCAGTTCCACCTGTTCATCTCCAAGGCCAACTGGCAGCTCCTGTACACCAACTGCTCGCCCGGCCGGGTGATCGGCTCAGCCCTGAATCCGAACTGGGACGCCCAGGTTCCCGCCACGTTCGTCGCCGACGGCGTGGTCTATGATGTCTCCGTTCGATTCCAGGGCAGCCGCTGGAACCGCCTCGGCGGCGGCACGATCAACTTCTCGTGCCCGTCCTACTCGACCACCGGCCAGGTCCAGGTCCTCAGCTGGCGCATCAAGTTCCCCTCCTACCGGAAGTACAACAAGCTGGACACGATCGCCCTGCAGAAACAGGCGGGCTGGCCGCAGCGGGTCAGCTTCAAGATGTTCGAGCTGGCCGGCGTGCCCGCCCCGATCACCGACTGGGCCAGCCTGCACATCAACGGCTGCCTCTACAACGAGTACGCCTATCTCATCGAGCGACCGGCGGCCGACCTGATCCAGCGCTGGTTCGGCACAGTGGGCGACCTGTTCAAGTCCCAGGGATTCACCGGCGACGAGGGCCCGTTCAGCTGGGGCGACGAGCGGCTTATCACCGGCTCGCTCAACGGCTACACCGAGGAGCAGCGATATGAATACACCTACGACCGCACCACCCTGACCTGGAAGGGTCGCCCCGGCGACGGCAAGTCGGATATGGTCGAGGGGCTGATCGAGGGCCTGAACGCCGCCCGGGCCCAGGGCACGGCGGCCCTGCGCGAGTTCCTGACCCAGACCTTCGACGTGGACCTGACCCTGCGTTACATCGCCACCATCAACTACGTCGGCACCTTCGACGACATGTTCCAGAACCACTTCCTGTACCGCAAGGCCGACGACGGCAAGTGGTGCATGCTCCCGTGGGACATGGACAATACCTTGGGCGGCGCTTACGGCGAATACAACGCCCACTGGCTACGCGGGGCCAATCGCAGCGACGTCGGCAACCGCAGTGGCTGGTGGAACTACATCAAGGACTCGTTCTTCCTGGCCTACGAGGCCGAGTTCACCACCATGATGCTGTACCTCAATAACGAGGTCTACCCACCGCAGGTGATGAACTCGATCGTCGAGGCCCTGGCCGCCGAACGCGGCGTCGATCCGTCGGGCATCAAGAACCATATCCAGGCCCGCTACGACTGGCTCAATGCCAACGTGGTCATCCCGATCTGCAAGGGCGATCCGGCCGTGGTCGATGGGACGCTCTCCGAGTTCACCGTCGAAGGCCCCGATGTGGCTATCGTCAACCGCACCACCCAGTACGAGGCCCACGCCGTCAAGCAAGGCGCCACCGTGGCCGTCGATGTGGGCGCCTGCACCGCGTGGTCCACCAGCCGGCCGGACATCGCAACGATCAGCGACGGCCAGGTGATGGTCCGGACCGCCGATCCGCCGCCCACCCTCGACCTCGTCGCCACCGTGACCGACGCCACCGGGCCCCGGACCGCGATCAAGACCGTGACCCTGGCCATCGTTCCCACGACGAGCATCGATCTCGGCTTGATCGCCGGCGGCGGCGACGGCATCTCCTCCGATCTCCACCCCTACGCCGGCATCAACATGATCGACGGACAGTTCGAGCCGACCCACTACAACGGAGGAGTGGGCGACGGTAGCACCTTGCCCCAGCCGGTCCCCACCCCGCCGGGCTCGAACTTCGACCTGATCGATTCGGTGTTCATCCTGCACAGCGACGTGGCCATCAATCAGGCAGGCGTCCTGTGGGGCACGAACAACTGGACCAATCCGACCAACCCCTTCAACGGGGGTTCGTGGGACTTCATCCTCAACAACGCCGAGCCGGGCGAGGCCCGTCCACTCCGCCTCCTCGAGAGCGGTTCAACGGTCGAGTATACCTCCGGCCTGGGCATTCACGCATCGGCGGGGATCACCTTCGATCTTGCCGCGATCGCCACCTATGCCAACGTCGCAGTGCAACGCTTCGTGGGCAAATGCGGCGTGCACGCCAACGCCGGCGGCTCGGTGGAAGGTTTCGTCATCTTCTCGGATGACACCTCCGTTCTTGCCGCCTATCGCAGCGGCATCCAGTATCAGAACAGCGACGCGTACGCCTTCGACGTCGCGGTTCCGGCGAAAGCCAGGTACCTCACCCTGGCAATCGGCTCGGGCAGTGACGGCATCGGCCTCGACCACGGCGTGTTCGCCAACGCCTTCCTGATCACCCAGCCGTACGTACTCAATCCCTTCGACTTCGACGGCGACCGGGATGTCGACCAGGATGACTTCAACACCTTCGCGGCCTGCCTCTCGGGACCCTCCGTTCCGCGAGCCGCCGGATGCGAGGACTGCGACGGGGACGGGGACGGCGACGTCGATCAGAACGACTTCGGCGTGTTCCAGCGCAACATCACCGGTTCGCCCTGACCGGAAGGACCAGGGGGATAGCCCGAAGGAGAATCAGCCATGTCGCGGTGTTCGGAACGCCTGCACCGTGCGGAATGGATGGTGGCCCTGGTTCTGATTCCGGCGATGCTGCCCGCGGTCCGGGCGGCGGCGGAGACGGTTCTGCCCTCTACGTACTGGCGCAACACCGCGACCTTCCCGAGCGACGCCTTCCGGGCCCCGGCCTCGCAATCCGGCGACCCCGGCTGGATCAAGTTCCTTGTCTTCACCAGCGACCCGACCAAGGTCTACTTCCAGGACAGCAGGCAGTACCGCTTCCACTACGACTTCGCCACCGCCCTGGTCTCCGAATACATCGGCATGAGCACCGAGCAGTTTGACCAGATCACCCTCTACGCCCAGGGCCAGAAGGCAATCCTCGGTTCTGTGATTCTCCCCTATTGGACATCGTATCAACCGGCGGCCGAGCAGATCCAGGAATACGGCATCCAGCTCGTCCGGCAGAATGCCTACGATCCCGCCCAGGTCGTGACTCTCTTCAACCTGGTCAAATCCAAGGTGGTCGCCGCGGCCGGTGTCCAGGCCTACTACTTCCCCAGCTACGAGCAGATCGCTTCCGCCGAGGTGCACCGCCAGTACCTCGCGGATCACGGCGTGCAGGTCAGCTCAACGAGCCGCTGGGCCAAGGGCAACGTCGCCTACGCCCGCGGCTGGGCCCTGGGAACCCTGAAGAGGTTCCCTGCGGCCGATATCGGCCACGCCTATCGCTCCGGCCAGCTGGCCCCGAACGACATCCTCCTGACCGACGGCATACCCGCGGAGGTGCCGATCCTGGCCGGGATTGCCACCCTGGCACCCGCCACACCCAGCTCGCACGTCGCCATCCTGGCCAACACCTACGGCATCCCCTTCGTGTACCTGGCACTGCCGGATGACGCCGACCGGGCGGAACAGCTTGTCGGCCGCCAGATCGTCTTGCGGGCTTATGGGAACACCAACGACTGCGACGCCCGGCTGATCGACGTGCAGGACATCCTCACCCCCCAGCAGATCGAGGAGATTCTGGCCCTCAAGGTGCCCGCACCCCTGAAGATCAGCCCGGTGACGCCCTTCGGCGCCTACAGCGCTCCGGCCGACGGGCTCTGGCCGGCCGACATCCGTTACTTCGGGGGCAAGGCCGCCAACTTCGGACTGCTCCGGCGCTCCATCCCCGCCAACAGCCCGGTCGCGACCGCCCTGTCCTTCGACCTCTGGAACGAGTTCCTGGACCAGACGCTGACCAACGGCCGGACGCTCCAGGCGGAAATCGACCGGCGCCTCGCGGGAGTAACCTATCCTCCGGCGGATATGTCCGCCCTGTCGGCCACGCTGGAGAGCATTCGCGAGGACCTGTTCAAGAGCAGATCGGCCACCAGCTTCAGCCCGGCCGCGCAAAACGAGATCATCGCCATCCTGCAGGATCCCCAGTATCACTTCCAGCCGAACCGCAACATCCGCTTCCGCAGCTCCACCAACATCGAGGACAGCGCGCAATTCACCGGCGCGGGCCTGTACGACAGCTTCAGCGGCTGCCTCGCGGACGATCTCGACGACGACGAACTCGGACCGAGCCGATGCGACGCGTCCGAGCCCAACGAGCGCGGCGTGTTCCGAGCGATCCGCAAAGTCTTCGCCAGCTTCTACAACGACAATGCCTTCCTGGCACGGCTGCGCTACGGCCTGGACGAGAACCAGGTGGGCATGGCCTTGCTGGTGCATCACTCGACACCCGACGAATTCGAGCTGGCCAACGGCGTGGCGACGCTGGTGCGAAACGGTTCAAGCCAGAGCCAGATCACCCTGGTAACACAGAAAGGCGCGGTGTCGGTGACTAATCCTGGCGACGGCTCGATCCCCGAGGAAGTCCACGTCCAGGTCTATTCCTTCGGCAGCTATCTCACCCTCGTGGGGTACTCGAACCTCGTGCCGCTCGGGGCAACAGTGCTCAGCTGGGAGACGGAGTATCGCAACCTGAGCGGCCTGCTGCTGGCGGCCGGCAACGCGTTCGCCGCCGCCTCCGGCAAGAGTCGCTTCACTCTCGACTTCGAGTACAAGAAGGTGCTGCCCGACGAAACGCTGTGGGTCAAGCAGGTTCGCGAGCTTCCGCAGGCCAGCACGACGGCCAGCATCACGCCATTCCTGATCGGCGAGCCCGCGCCATTCACCCTGTTCCAGGGCGAGTATGCCGACGTCTTCGCCAACCACCGGCTCAAGTCGAAATGGACCGTGACCACCCGGAGCATGTGGCTGACCGAGGCTCATCTCGCCGCCGGACTTTACGCCAACGTGGCGATGGAGTATGTCGACAGCGAAGGCAACGTCCGGACCATCACCGGTCTGCCGTCAGATTGGCCCGAGGCATCTCATGACTACCCGGATAGTGCCGTGGTCGACAGTTGGTCCCTGGCCGACATGGGCAACCCGCGCCGATATACCCTGCGGGTCGGCGACGCAGGCAATCTGGTCGCGCCGTCGCAATGCCCCCTGCTGACCATCCGGGATCTCGGCCTGCAGTCCGGTTTCGGAGCCGGCGTGCTGGAACTCCAGGCGGACCACGACCGGCCGGTGCCCAGCTGGACCTGGTCCGGAGCCGGCACCACGAGCACCGACCACGGCCGCCTGATCCCCCCCTTCGAGCCTCAACCAGGCGACGAGCTGATCACCCGGAAGCTGATCGGCCCCAAAGGCGTTTCCGCAACCACTCAGTACTACTGGCCAGTCCCGCCGGGAGGAATCGCCGCCGGCTATACCGCTCCGCTCGCCCGCTTCGTCGAGACCCAGATCGCCGGCTACACCACCACCCCAATCGTGCTCCACGGGTTCTACGCCCAGACCTACAAGCCGGAACACCACAACTTCGGCGAGCATTTCATCTTCGAGCCCGGGCTCGAACCGGATTTGTCGCCTGCCATCCTGCAGGAACTCCGTGACCGCAACATCCGGCTGATCCATGTGGACTCCAGCCTCGGAGGCACGGCGACCTTCACCACCTATGGCTTCATCCCTCCAGGGGATTTTGACCAGGACGGCGATGTGGACGGCACGGATCTGGCCATCTTCAGAGACTGCGTCACCGGCCCGGCGCTCGGCCCGGCCATCTCCGGATGCCGCTCAGCGGATTTCGATGACGACCACGACGTGGATCAGGATGACTTCGGCGCCTTCCAGCGAACCTCCACCGGCTCGAAGTGAACGACTCCCGACGCGGAACAGAACAACGGAGACCACAAGCTCGGCGGCGGCCTCTCCCCAGGGATTTGCCTGCTCCTGGCCGGGTGCGGCCCGATGCCGGCCTCAGGCGATCACGGCCACAAGGCCTTGAGATCGTCGGAACAGGCCGACGGGATGTTGTTGTTCCGCAGGATCTCCGGCTGGAACTTGGCCACGTCCTTGGGCTTCAGGACAATCTTCTCCTCGTTCTCGTTTTCGAACCGGAAGACGATGTACTCTTCCTTGTTGTCCTTGATGAGCTGGATCAGGTGCTTGAGGTTGCGCACCTTCTGGTCGTTGACATGGGTAAGGACCGACACCGGTGTGATGCCATAGCCCTTGGTCAGCTTGTGCGACAACATCGGGCAACAGGTGACCACGAGCTCGTTCTCCGGATCCTCGCGATAGGCCGCGATGTACTGCGGTATGAGACGGCCCCGGATTGCCATGACCCCCAGCCAGCTTGACGCTCCTCGAGAGATCAGCTCCATGGTGGCGGGCGAGAAAACCAAAGTGCCAAAGATGAAGTAGGTGGGTCGGTCGGTCTTCATCCTCTGGATGACGGTGTCAACCTGAGTCGCCGTGGGGATTTCGACCTCCATGGCCTTGCCTTCGCGGACCACAGAGAGCTTGACCTTGCTGCCCGGCGGCTTGCGGGCCGACAGCCAGCTCCAATGCACCCGCGGAATGTCCTCGGCAATCGGGACCATGCCCAGGTTGTCGATGGCGACGCCCTCGCAGGCCGTGACCACATCCCACGGTCTGAGCAGCTCGGCCAGTGCCTTGTTGTCGATCCGGTGCACCACCACCCCGGTCATGTCTTTGTCCAGCTTGAGGTAGTCGCGCAGGGCGGGATTCTCCACCGTGGCGCTGTTGATGTCCAGGACCGGAAAACCGTCATACTTGCCGTCAGCCTGGCAGTCGGTGAGGAAGTGACGGATGACCTCGACCGGAATGATGTAGCCGATGTTCTGCCCTTCAGGGAACCTGCTGAAAACCACTCCGATGATGTTGCCGTCGACAATGCCCGGGCCACCGCTGTTGCCCGGGTTGATCGCCGCGTCCACCTGGATCCGCAGCAGCGCCGCATAGGAGTAGTACTGGGCACACTCGATGCGCGAGATCACCCCTTCGGTGACCGAAAGGGTATCGCCGCCAGTGGGGTAGCCGAGCACGTTGACCTTGGTCTTCGGGGTAGGCAGCTTGTCGGCCATCGGTAGAGGCTTAAGCTTCTCCATAGCGTCGGCCGCATCAAGCTTGAGCGTGGCCAGATCGCACTCCACGGAGATGAACTCCACCGTCGCATCAAGCTTGTCCGAGCTCTCGTGGGGTTGCACGTAGATCTGCTGGGCGTAGCTGACCACGTGGGCGTTGGTCAGAATCCGGCCCCCCTCGATGACCACGCCGGAGCCGGTGACCTCCGACGCTGGGGTGATTTCCCACGGGCGGAGCATGTTCGGCGGGGACTGCGAAGCGAATATCTTGACCACCGACTGCCGGGGCTCGTCAGCCCCCAGCAAAACGCCCTGCCAGATGCAGACCCAGGCCGCCACCATACCGCCAATAAGCCATCGCTTCATGAGGGTTTCCTTATCCTGGCCTCCGTCTCGGACGGTCGCCGATGACGGATTGTCTCCTGGCCGATCTTCGCCGGACCGCCAGGAAAGGTCAAATTTGCAGCCCTTCCGCCGGTTGTGGATAATGGCGGTCTGTGAGTGCGGACAACGGCTGGTCACGGCGGAACTTCCTGTCGGCTCGGGGGCTGGGCGCGGCCTTGGGCGGCGCCGCTGGCAGCCTTATCCCAGATCCGCCGAGAGCCCTCAACCCCCAAGACCAGAACCTCAGCACCCTGGCCTTCGCCCGCCGCGCCATGGGCTGCGAGTTCGGCATCCGAATCCCCTACTACTACCCCAATGCCATGGCCGCCGCCGACGCCGCCCTGTCCGAAATCGAGCAACTGGAAGAACTCCTCACCGTCTACTCCGACACCAGCGAAATGAGCCGCGTCAACCGGAACGCCTTCCCCGGGCCAGTACGCGTGGACAACCGGCTGTTCCAGGTGGTCCAGCGGTCGGTCGAGCTCCACAGCCAAACCGACGGCGCGTTCGACATCGCCGCCGGGGCCCTGGTCAAGACCTGGGGTTTCCTCCGCGGCCCCAGGCGCGTGCCCGCCGAGGGCGAACGACAGGCCGCCTTGGCCCGCAGCGGAATGCGGCATGTGGAACTCAATTCCGACAACCTGACCGTGCGGTTCCGTGTACAAGGAGTTGAGATCAACCTGGGAAGCGTGGGCAAGGGCTACGCGATCGACCGGGCGATTCAACGGCTGCGGGACGATTTCGGGATACAGTGCGCCCTCATGATCGGCGGACAGAGCAGTATCTATGGGGCGGGCTCCCCATCCGGCGACGGGCGAGGGTGGCTGGTCAGTATCCAGAACCCCTTTAATTCGAGCCAACCGGCCGCGACCCTGCGGCTGAAAGACCAGGCCCTGGGAACGTCGGGGACGGCCAATCAGTTTTTCGAAGAGGGCGGGCGGCGCTACGGCCATCTGCTCGATCCGCGAACCGGGTTCCCGGCGGACCTGCTGGCGAGCGCATCCGCCGTGGCCCCCGACGCGGCAACCGCCGATGCCCTGGCAACGGCGTTCTTCGTGATGGGACTCGACAAGACGAGGGCTTTCTGTCAGAATCACCCGCAGATCGGGGCTCTGCTGGTCATCAAACCACAGGACCCCGCCCGGAAGGCCGCCGTGCCACAGGTGGTCACCTTCAACGTGCCTGGGAAGGATCTTACCGTCGGGCAAAGCTGAGGGTGGCCGTTTTTGTCACTGGACTCATGAACAACGCGAGGTCATAGCAGATCATCATGGCGGACACACCTGTTCTGGCATCGAATCAACCGTCCGTTCGCACGGTCACCGGCTGGACCATCCTCTTCCTGGTCCTGCTCCGAATCGTCATCGGCTGGCACTTCGCCTACGAGGGAGCCTGGAAGCTGGTCCAGGAAGACTGGCGGGCAACCGGCTACCTGACCCAGTCGATCGGACCGCTGCGGCCACTGTTCCTCAAGTTCGTCGAAGACCCCGACGGACTCGAGCGGCTCACCGAGGCATCCGTCAACCAGCGGATCGATGAGCGGTTCGCCATCTTCGACAAGTTCTACGGCCTGGACGACAAGCAGCGCGCCGAGTGCAAACGGTATGCCGAACGCAAGAAGACCGGCGACCCCGGGGAAGAAGGCAAACCGTTCGACCCGGTGAACGTTAAGACCGTCTTCGCCGATCCCGACTTCCAGGCAGACTTGACCAACTACAAGGACTTCCTCCTCGAGGTCGCCGCACAGGAAAAGGCCCAATACCAGTATGACCAATTCCTGCAGAAGGTCGAAACCAAGCCGAACGCCGAACCCCAACCGCGAACCGACTACAACAAAGAACGGCTGATGTTCAACTACGGTAAGAAGGCCGCCGCCCGCCAGGCCCTCCTGGCCCGGGCCGAGGCGCCACTCAAGGCCATGGAAGCCAACACCCTCTCCAAGCTCACACCCGAACAGATGGCCAAGGGCGCACCCCCCAGGGAAAAGAGCCAGAGCCGGTTCAGCGACTGGGCCAACATGCTCGCCCTGACCGCCATAGGCGTCTGCCTGATGATCGGGCTGTTCACCCGGCTGGCAGCCCTCGGCGCCATCGGCCTGCTGATCATGTACTACTTCTGCATGCCGCCGTGGCCGGGCCTGCCCGAAAGCCCGGCGACCGAGGGCCACTACTACATCATCAACAAGAACCTCGTCGAGGCCGCCGCCTTGCTGGTCATCGCGGCCAGCGGGGCCGGCCGCTGGGTGGGACTCGACGCCTTCATCAGCGCGTTCTTCCGCAAGTCGAGGACTAGGCAAAACCCGGCAGCCTGAGTGCCGATGACGTAACCAACCAACCAAGGGACGAACCTGTAGAGCCTGAAAGTATAGAGAGAAGGGACGAATCCATGGTACTCAACAGCAAGCAGCGCCAGATCGGCAAGGACAACTTCAACGACGCGGTCCAGGTGACCCGCCGTCAGTTCCTGGCAACCGCAGGCCTCGTGCCCACGGCCGCGGCCATGTACTTCGGCTACAAACACCTGGAGGGCAACCCGGTCAAGGCCGGCATCATCGGCACCGGCGACCAGGGCAACTACGCCCACCTGTCCCAGAGCAACCCGGAATTCATCCGGTTCATCGCCTTCTCCGACATCCGCCCATCCAGCGTGAAGCGAACCTGGAAAACGCTGCAGGATATGTACGGCAAAGAGGCCAACCAGGTCAAGTTCTACGAGAAGTACCAGGAACTGCTGGATAACCCCGACATCGAGCTCGTCGTCATCGCCCTGCCTCTCCACTTGCACGCCCTCGTCACCATCGAGGCCCTTAAAAAAGGTAAACACGTCCTCTGCGAGAAACTGATGGCCAAGACGGTCGACGAATGCAAGAGAATGGTCCAGGCCGCCGACGACAACAAGCGGCTCCTGGCCATCGGCCACCAGCGGCATTACAGCTACCTCTACGCCAACGCCCTGTCGATCATCCAGCAGGGCATCCTCGGCGACATCAAGCACATCCGCGCCTTGTGGCACCGCAATCAGACCGGCGGCGGAGCCCCGGACGGCACCACCGGCAAGTACGACAGCTGGTCGCTGGCCCGCCAGGTGGCCGAGGAAGACAAGAGCATCTCCCCGGAGGTCCTCAAAGAGTCCGGCTACGAAAACCTCGAACACCTGCTCCGCTGGCGAATCAACGAGAAAACCGGCGGCGGCCTCATGGTCGAACTCGGCAGCCACCAGCTCGACGCGGCCAGCATCTTCCTCGACAAGGAACACCCCAAGAGCGTCCAGGGCGTCGGCGTGAACGCGTACTTCAAGGACGGCCGCCAGGTGTATGACCATGTCTATCTGATCTACGAATTCCCCAAGGACGTCGTGCTGACCTACTCGTCCATCGGCACGAACACGCTCGACGGCTACGGGGAAACCGTCCTGGGCCCCAAGGGAACCCTGATCATCGACCAGGAACGCGACGCCTACCTGTTCAAGGAGCCAGGCCTGAAAGACGACCGCCTGACCGGCGAAGCCATCGAGAAAATGGTCACCAATGCCGAGAAGGACACCCGCATGACCTGGGCCGAGAACCGCATGAGCCGGCCAGCCGCCGAGTCAACCTCAACCGCCGCCTGGGGCAGCGGCATCGGGGCCGCCGATACCCTGACCAGCCGCGGCTACCGCGAACAGCAGGAACACCTCTGCTGGATCATCCGCAACGGCGGAGTCGACTGCGAACAGAAGCCGCGGTGCAACGGCCGGGTGGCCATGGGCGACGCCGTCGTGACCCTGGCCTCCAACATCGCCATGAAACTGGGCCAACGCGTCGAGTTCAAGAAGGAGTGGTTTGACGTCGCATCCAACGCAACACCGGAAGCGGATCTGCTGAAATAGCAATCAGCGATCCGTGGTCAGCGGTCATGTGCAGAGCGAATCTCAGCCGCTTGCGGGGCAACCTGCAAGCGGCTGTGTTGTTCAGGCCGGCCAGCAACAACACCACCTCACTCCTTGCCTCTCACTTCCCCCCCCGTTGCGTCGGAAAACGACCGGACTTATTCTGCGGCCGAGGTGACCCATGAACGACCTGTTCGACTTGAGCGGCAAGAGCGTCGCCATAACCGGAGGCGGGGGCGTCCTGTGCGGCGGACTGGCCGAGTGTCTGGCCGAACGCGGAATGCGCGTCGCCGTCATGGACCTGAAGGTCGAGGCGGCCGAGGCCGTGGTCGCGTCGATCGCTCAGAAGGGCGGCAAGGCCATCGCCGTGGCCGCCAACGTGCTCGATCGCAACAGCATGGAGCAGACCCTGGCGGCGTGCCTCAAGGCCTTCGGGCAGGTGGACGTGCTCATCAATGGGGCCGGCGGCAACCATCCCATGGCCACGACCGGACCAGAAAAGAAGTTCTTCGATCTGCCCATCGAGGCGTTCGAGAAGGTCATGGACCTGAACATCATCGGAACAGTGCTGCCCTCCATGGTCTTCGGCAGAACCATGGCCGAACGCGGCGAGGGAACCATCCTCAACATCGCGAGCATGAACGCCTTCAAGCCGCTCACCCGCATCGCGGCCTACTCGGCGGCCAAGAGCGGAGTCAAGAACTTCACCGAATGGCTCGCCGTGCACATGGCCCAGGAATACTCGCCGAAGATCCGGGTCAACGGCATCGCCCCAGGCTTCATGCTCACCCATCAGAATCGCTTCCTGCTCACCGATGAAAAGACCGGCGAACTCACCCCCCGCGGCCAGTCGATCATCGCTCACACCCCGATGAGGCGATTCGGCGAGGCCGCCGACCTGACCGGAACCGTCATCTGGCTGCTCTCCGATGCGTCCAAGTTCGTCACCGGCATCACCGTCCCCGTCGACGGCGGCTTCAACGCGTTCGCCGGAGTATAAGCAGGGCTGAAAGCCGAGAATGCAGAAGGCTCACCCACCTGGTGCGAGGGTTGCCCACCCGCCAGCTCCTTCCATGCTCAATTCTCCAGGCCCAATCCTCAACCCTCAGTTCTTCTTCAGCAGGTTTTCGAAAAGGTACAGCCCGCTCTTGCCCGGAGCGACAAAGTCCAGATCACCGTCACCGTCGATGTCGATCACCTGGTTCTGGATGCCGAACGCGGCCGGGCCTTTCTCGCTCACCGTGTGCCGCACCCACTGCCCCTTGGCCGCGTCAAACTTGTAGTAATAGATGCACCGGGGATCGTTCGCACCGGGATCGTGCCCGTTGTGGGCCCGGTAGCGCTTGCCGGTGAGCAGCTCAGCCTTCCCGCAGTTGTCCAGGTCCACCATGAGCATGAAATGCGGCTGCGACCAGGACTTGTCGATCTCGTGGCGGGTCCAGGTCCGCTTGCCGGCCGCATCCTTCCCCTGCTCAACCCAGAACAGGCCGTAATCGTGACCCAGACCGTAGATCAGGTCGGCGTCCCCGTCACCCTCCACGTCGTGGACCAGGATGGGAATACTGGTTACACCGAAATCGAACTCCTGACGCCATTCCCACTGGCCGTCCGCCTTGGCAGGCTGCTCGACCCAGCCGCGCGGGGCAACGATGTCGATCCGGCCGTCGCCGTCGATGTCACCCGCACCGATGCCATGGCCGGCCGCCTCCTTGGGCAGGACGTGCTTGACCCACTTCACGCCGAGCTTGGCGGACGGGTCCTTCTTGTACTCATACCAGGCCGCATCGGTCACGCAGTTGGGCAGGTAGTCGAGCTGCTTGTCGCCGTTGATGTCCACCGCCAGCGCGGTCTCAATGTTGCCCAATTCATCGACGATGTGAACGTCCCACGGCCCGCCGGCCTTGCCCGGGTTCCGCACCCAGAAGATGGCCTTGTTGTGCCAGGCGGCATTGACAATGTCGGTCCAGCCGTCGCCGTCTACGTCGGCCGGCAGGTTGGCAAAGTCCACGAAGTACTCGTCCAGCTCCTTCAACTCGCGGACGAAAACCTTCTCCCATCTGGGGGCCTTGTACCAGAACCCGCCGCAGAAGATGTCCAGCCTGCCGTCCTTGTCCACGTCCAGCACACCGGCCGCCTCGAACTTCGACTCGGCGTTGATGGGGTGCATCTTGAACTTGACCTCACCCGCCGGGGCGGCCAGGACAACGTGGCCGGCAAGCAGGCTCATGACGAAACAGACGATGTGTTTCCTGCGCATCGGAATAGGCTCTCCACCTGCCGGCACAAGGCCGGGGTCCTCTGTGAGCGATCAGCATCAGTCCAGGATTGTATAGCGCTGCTGAGGCACCGCAAACCCGGCAAACTCCTGGCAAACCGAGTCGAATGGGCCGGTGTCCCAGTCGTCCGTGAAATGATAGAGATGCGTCTTGCGGCGAACGGCCTCCGGCAGGGCCCTCAGTTCGCTGAGCAGGGTGTGGACCGGGGCCGGTTCGCCAACCAGTTGGACCTCCTGAAAGCAGATCCGGGCCCGCTCCATCATCCGGGCGTAAGCTGGGTAGTCATACCGGGTATCACCGGAATAGAAGACCGACTCACCGGTCTGCGCGTCCTCGATGAACAACCCGAACGAGGGCCAGTCGAACTTGTGCTGAACCTGAATGTGGTCGGTCGGGAACAGCGTGAAGCGGTAGCGCTTCAGCATGCTGAAGCCATCCTTGCCGGCCTCCTGATGGTTGAGCGCCAGGATGAAGAAGTAGTCCTGGAGGAGCGCATACCGGCCGGCCATCACGCTCAGCCCACCCTTGAGCGAGTGATCCCATAAATTCATGAGGATACTGAGCGAACTGATGATCTGCGGTTTGAACGCCTTGTCGCGCGAGGGATCGCGGTAGACATAGGCATTCATCAAGGCCATCTCCTCCAGGCCGCCGATGTGGTCGGCGTGCTGGTGGGTCACGAAGACCTTGTGAATGGCCGGGTAGTTGATGATCCCGTTGTGTTCCAGGTAGGTGAAGCCCGGCTTCTGCATCAGCTGATACAGAGCCAGCGGGCCGGTACTTCCAAAATCGACCAGGAGAGTGTCATCAGGCCCTGACTGGGTGCCCGGACCGTGGTGCCAGGCTTCGATCAGCAGATTCGAATTGTAGTTCCGCTTGGCGAAGGCCGAACCCACGCCCAAAAAGGTCAACGTCAGCATGGCCGTTACCTACCCATGATAGAGCAGCCGTCCAGAGAGCCATGATAGGCCACCCGGCGATCTTGACCGAGCCTCGCACGAAGGGATTGACCCAAGGACCTCGATCGGCCAGCCGCCAGGGCGGCTATGATAAGGCGAGCCCCCCCGCCTGCCAACCATCAAGGTCCAGCCACGAGCGGACAGGACGGCGGGCACATCCAAAGAATCGCGACCATCCGGCCACGGGCTCACGGCTTCATCGGTTCGCGGGACAGGCTCGATCCTGGCTGCAGCTTGATGAGCAGCACAACCGGGGCCTCGATTCCATCCAACTCGATGGATTGCCCCTCATCAAGCGAGCCGCTTCGAAACGGCAGGAGATCGGTCTCGCGGTCCAGCTTCAGCACCTCCAGGCGGCTGGGGCCAGCCCAGGGTAGCCTGGTCGCGGTGACGGCAAGGCGACTTCCCGGGGCATCGAGGTTGCTGGCCAGGATCGCGGCGCCCGTGCGGTCTTCGCTTCGCCCGGCACAGAGTATCCATCGGCCTGGGCCTCCCTCGGGCGTGGCCACACGCACGGGACAACTGAGCAACTCCCGGAACGCCTTGAAGGCGTAGTACGTCTTCCGCGGCGTGCCGTGGAAAGTGAACAGGCCGAAACCCTGAATCTCGCCGGTGTAGTAGTTGGCTACCTCCACCGGGCAGTCCTGGAGCGACATGAGTACCGCGGCTGCGAAGGCGGCACCGCGCGGTCCGCCCATCTCCGCGAACCATTGCTCACGCTTCTCCCCCGCCCCCAACACCGCCATCGGCGACCAGTCGTCCCCAGGCAGGTAGTTCCACTCGTTGAAATGACTCTCCGTCCTGGTAAACCCGCGGTTGTCGAGCAGCCGGCGAATGCCTCGAGCCCGCCGCGGAATGTCCCACGGATCGGCCGTGTATCGGTGCCAGGAGTAGAAGTCCAGCGGCACCTGGCGGTCCCGACAGAAGTCCAGGAACTTGGCCGTGAACGGCGTCGGCCGGAAATCGTCTCCGACTATGTCGCCGGAGTGACCCATCGCCGGCCCGCCCACCCGAAGATCCGGGAACCGGCCCTTGATCGTCTTGGCGGTCACTTCAAAAAGCGTCAGGAACTCCTCGTCCGTCCCCGTCCACATCTGCGGCCGCACATCCGGCTCGTTCCAGATCTCCCAGTAGCGGATCCCATGCCGGAAGCCGTTGGCCCATCCCTCGTTGTAGTGCCGGATGATGCCGGCGCACACCGCCGCCCATCGGCGAGGATCCGGCGGCGGCTGCACGAAGTACTGACGCCGGGTGTGCTCAATACTCTCTCCGAGCCGGTAAATCACCCCCGAGCCGACATCGATGATCGCCTGGATGTAGTCGTCAGTGGCGGCGAAAGAGTAGCTTTCGGGCTTCTCCGGGTCGTTGCGGAAATCGCGGAAGATGGTATGAACATCCACCGCCTCGGCGTTGAGCCAGACGACATCGTGCAGCCGCGTGAAGGGAACCCCAATATCCCGGTGATAAGCCGACAGGTCCACCATGCCCCGGTAGCAGAACGGGCCCAGGTTCACACCGTGCAGCGGGCGGATCCGGCCGCTGATCTGCGAGAAGTCGATGACCACCTCGCCGGCCAAGGTGCCGCTTCCAGGGCAGACGGCCAGCAGCACCAGGCAGGTCGCAGCCACCCGCCGGCAATTCGATCGCAACCGCTCGTGCCACAAACCGCTCATGCCTCCCCAGGCTTCCTCGCAGGCATCGCCGTCGACCCGCAGGCCCGGACAGCGGATATCAACTCCAACCTCGCTCCACCAACATCCCACCCCCACGTCGGCCCGACCCGGCAGACACCTCAGTCCCCGAACAGATTGCCCAGCCCGCCCAGGACCGAGCCCTGCTCCTTGCCCGAGCCGCCAGCCCTCGGAGAACTGGAGATGATGCGGTCGGCCAGTCGTGAAAAGGGCAGGGTCTGCAGCCAGACGGTCCCATGCCCGCGAAGTGTCGCCAGGAACAGGCCCTCACCTCCGAAAACCATGGATTTCAGCCCGCCGGATCGCTGAATGTCGTAATCGATGCCCGGCGTGAATGCCACCAGACAACCCGTGTCCACCCGAAGCGTCTGTCCGTTGAGCTGCCTGCGAATGATCGTCCCGCCCGCATGCAGAAAGGCCATCCCGTCGCCACGCAGCCTCTGGAGAATGAACCCTTCACCGCCGAACAGACCCGTGCCCAGCCGCTTGGCAAACGCGATGCCCACCTCGGTACCCAACGCGGCACACAGGAACGAGTCCTTCTGGCAGGTCAGCTCACCGCCGACCTCGGCCAGGTTGAGAGCCACGATCTTGCCGGGGTACGGGGCCGCGAATGCCACCCGCCGCGGAACTCGACCACCCGCATTGGTGAAGTGGGTCATGAACAGCGATTCACCGGTCACCACCCGCTTGGCACCCTGAAGCAGCTTGCCGAAAAAGGTGGCGTCCGGTTGGGAACCGTCACCCATCTTGGCCTCAAAGGTGATATCCTCCTCCATATAGTTCATGCCGCCCGCCTCGGCAATCACCGTCTCGCCCGGATCCAGCTCCACTTCGACAACCTGCATGTCGTCACCGAAGATCTCATAGGTGATCTCATGGCAGCGCATCGCTCTCGGCCCCACACCGACCTGTCCACCCGCCGGGAGCGGAGGAGGCGCTCCAACCTCCACACCGGAAAACAAGCCCCCCACGCGACCGGCCGGCGCCCATTGCTCCATCCCCTCGCGCCAGACCAGATCGGTCGGGACCAGCCCGCCGGCATCGGCCATCTTCTTCAGCTCCGGCCCCGCGACCGGACCGTGCTGCTGGTTGTTCTTCAGGTAGTACCACTCTGCCATGACGCGATCCTCCTCGGCACAGCAAGCCGCCGGCCAGCATTGTGATCCAGAAGAGAATCGCATGCAACGGGATCAGAGCACTCGCCAACCCGCCCCCCATCCCGTACCCCGCCGATGCCCACCCCAAGCCTCCGTGCCGGCTGGCTATCCTCAACTCCCACCACCGCGGCAGATCACCGCGAGGTATAATGGGGGTATGATCAATATCGATCAGCTACCCATCCCCGACTGGGACCTGCACTGCCCGGCCTGCGGGACCGCCTTGGCCGGAATGCCCGAACACTGCTGCAGACGATGCGGCCGGCGATTCGACATCCGCCGACTGCTGGACCTCAAGCGACCAGTACCCAGCCTCGATCTGCACTGCGAGGCGTGTGACTACTCGCTGAACGGCCTGCCCGGCGACCGCTGCCCCGAATGCGGTACCAAGTTCTCGATTCGGGATTTGCTCGAGATCGAGGAGCCAATCGAATTCAACAACGACTGGCTCTCACGAGACGCCGACCCAACCGACCATCACCTCAAAAAACGGGAGCCAAGATTCTCCGGTGCTGAACGCCCCTTGCCGGATTTCGGCCTGTTCTGCGACGACTGCGGGGGACCGCTGGCCGGAGCACCGGCCAATGCGTGCCCGGCTTGCACATGCCCGTTCCATCTCCAGAGAATCATCCCCCGTGGCGATTGGGTCAACCTGGGGCGCTTCATCACCGGTCCGCTCCGGCCGATGGCAAAAACGGTTCTCTATCACGACGAGATCCCGTACATGGTGAGCGGTTCCGGCCTGAGCACCATCTACACCGGCATCAGCCCGCTGGCGGAGGAACGACTCCTGGTGCCCAGAGAATTCTTCTTCGATGCACTGCATGCCCTTGCCGCCACTGAGCCGGCGTCAACCGAAGCCGATGCGACCTGGACCTGTCCGACCTGTGCCGAGTCGGTCCCCGCGGGCTTCGACATCTGCTGGAAGTGCAATACCAGCCGCCAGGAGAGTCCGGGAACTGAGCCAGGATGACCCCTCATCCAGCCCGCCCCACTTCCGGCCCCCCCTGGAAAACAGCGACCACGAACCCGGACACCCGGCGGTTACTCGCCACTGATCATAAATCTTTTTATAACAATACTTTGCATCGCTACCAGCGGGCACGGCATCAAGCGGCGGCGGTTGCGAGCACCTACCTGGGGAGGTTAAACTCCCTTCCCGACGCACCGCCACGGTGTGATCGGGGGTTGGATGGACGGCATCCGGCTCGCGTTCGCCGGGCCGCCTTCTCTTCCGAATCCTGCAGTCGCCGACTGCCCAGATGGGGATGCTGTCAAGAAAGGAACCCGCCCGTATGACTTCCCGAAGGACCCTTGCATGGCTCTGCACGACAGTCACGACCACGATCCTCTCGTCCTTGCCCGCGCTGGCCGACCGCAAGCCGCAGGCGGCCATGTTCCGCTACCCGGACGTCAGCGCCACCCACATCGTCTTCGTCTACGCCAACCAGCTGTGGCTCGTCCCCCGCGCAGGCGGCCTGGCCCAACCTCTGGCCAGCCCCCCGGGAGGCGAAGCCTTCCCACGCTTTAGCCCCGACGGCCAGAGCGTCGCGTTCATCGGTAACTACGACGGCAACCGCGATATCTACACCATCCCCACCGCGGGCGGAACCCCCCTGCGGGCCACCCACCACCCCGCCACCGAGACCCTCTGCGACTGGACCCCGGATGGAAAAGGCCTCCTGTTCTTCGCCGGCTACCAGGACCTGGGCCGCCAAACCCAGCTCTTCGTGGTACCGGCCAAAGGAGGCTTGCCCGCCAAGCAGCCCGTCCCCTACGGAGCCAACGGGGCGATCAGCCCGGACGGCACCTGGCTGGCCTACACCCCCCACACCGTCGACGCGCGAACCTGGAAGCGCTATCGCGGAGGAATGGCCACCGATATCTGGCTCTTCAACCTCCGCAACCAGACCTCGAAGAAGATTACCGGCTGGGAAGGCACCGACAGCCAGCCAATGTGGCACGGCGACAGGATCTTCTATATCTGCGACGACGGCCCAAGCCACAAAATGAACATCTGGTCGTATGACACCAGAACCGGCCTCCGCGAACAGATCACCCGCTTCGAAGAGTTCGACGTCAAGTGGCCGGCAATCGGCCCGGGAACCGGCGGCGACGGCGAAATCGTGTTCCAGAACGGCTCGGCACTCTACCTGCTCGACCTCAAGACCCGGCAGAGCCGCACCGTGGAAGTGACCGTGCCCGGCGATCGGCCGACGATCCGCCCCCAGCGCGTCGATGCCGCTCAATACCTCCAGGATATGGACGCGTCACCCACCGGCAAGCGGGCCGCATTCGGGGCCCGCGGCGATATCTGGACCGTGCCGGCCAGCAAGGGCTCGCCACGCAATCTCACCCGGACCGCCGACGCCGCCGAACGCTCCCCAGCCTGGAGCCCCGACGGCCGCTGGATCGCCTACTTCTCCGACCAGACCGGCGAGTACGAATTGTACCTCCGCCAGAGCGACGGACGCGGCCAACCCCGACCATTGACCTCGTCCGTGGCCAGGGAAATGAAGAACATCCCCCCAGGTACCGTGCTCGAGCAGCTGCCCGCATGCTTCCGCATCGCCATCGCCTGGTCACCCGACTCGAAGTACATCGGATTCACCGATAAGGCCGGCCGCATGTACCTCCATACCCTCGCACCCTTGCCGCCGAGCTCCGCGCCGGCCACCCAGCCCCAACCGGAAAAGAAAACCACCCACCAGGCCGGCGATCATCAATCACCCGCCACCGCCCCCGCCGATGAGACCGAGATCAAGAAGCTCGGTGTCCCCCCACCAGGCAAAACCCTTTTGGTGGATACCGAACCCTGGTCCAACCAGCCCCAGGCCAGTTGGTCCCACGACTCCAACTGGATCGCCTACACCCGCGGCGGAGACAATACCCACTCCGCAATCTGGCTCTACTCCCTCGTGACCGGCAAGCGGACCCAGGCCACCAGCGGCATGTTCAACGATTCCTCGCCCGCGTTCGACCGCAAGGGAGATTACCTCTACTTCGCGACCCAACGCCACTTCGGCGACCCAATGTACGAGGACATCGGCAGCACCTTCGTCTATCGGGGCACCGCCCAGCTGGCCGTTGTGCCCCTCCGGGCCAAGGTCGGTTCTCCGTGGCTGCCCAAGAGCGACGAGGAAACCTGGAAAGACGAGTCCAAGGACAAGGAAAAGGACAAGGCCGACAAGGACCGGGAAAAGAAAACTGAGGGCAAGAAGGGAGAGGACAAAACCCACGACGCCGGGTCCAAGCCGGCTGCCACGACCAGCCCCGGCGACTCCGCCAAGACCGAGTCAAAACCCGCCACCGCACCGGCCAGCAAGCCCGCGGACAAGACCGGCGACGCCAAGGACAAGGATAAGAAGAAGGACAAGCCCCTGGAAATCGACCTCCCCGGCTTCGAACAGCGGGCCGTGCTCCTGCCCGTCGGCACCGGCGGCTTCAGCGGCCTGTCGGTCAACCACGAAGGCAAGCTCATCTACCTGCGCTCCGAAAGCCGTCGACGCGGCGGCGGAACCGCGATCAAGATCTTCGATGTCAAGGACGAACAGAAAGAGGAAAAAACCGTACTCGACGACGTCGGCGGCTACAGCATGACCGCCGACGGCAAAAAGCTCCTGGTCAACAAGGGCGGCCACGCCTTCATCGACGCCGCCCCAAACCAGAAAGTGGACAAGCGACTCTCCCTCGAAGGCATGGTCGCACAGATCGATCCGCGCCAGGAATGGCGACAGATCCTCCTCGAAGCCTGGCGAATCGAACGCGACTACTTCTACGTGCCCAATATGCACGGCGTCGACTGGCCGGCATTGCGCGATCGGTACACCAGGCTGCTCGACGACTGCGTCTCCCGCGATGACGTCGGATTCCTCATCCGCGAACTCATCTCCGAACTCAACGTCGGCCACGCCTACTACATGAGCGGGGGCGATACCGGCCCGGAACCGTCCGTGGCCGTCGGTATGCTCGGCGCCGACTTCGAGCTCGCCAATAACGCCTATCGCATCCAACGCATCATCCAGGGCGGCACCTTCGATCTCGACGCCCGCGGCCCACTCAGCCAGCCGGGCGTCAAGGTCAAAGAAGGAGACTACCTCCTCGCAGTTAACGGCGTACCCGTCGATACCGGCAAAGACCCGTGGGCAGCATTCCTTGGCCTGGCGGGCAAGACCGTCACCCTCACCGTCAGCGATAAGCCAACGCTCGACCTTAACGCCCCACTGGCCACCACCAAGGACGACAAGGACGAAGAGAAGAAGGACGACAAGGACACCAAAAAGGACGACCAGGACACCAAGAAGGATGAGAAGAAGGACGCCAAGGACCCTAAGGACGATCGCAAGGACGAGGAAGACAAACCCGAACCGCTGACCGGCCAACGCGACGTGGTCGTCACCCTGATGGGCGGAGAGGGCGGGCTACGCTACCGCGCCTGGGTCGAACGCCACCGCGCCCACGTGGAGTCCGCCTCCGGCGGCAAAGTCGGCTACATCCATGTGCCCGACACCGGCGTCAACGGCCAGAACGAGCTGTTCCGCCAGTTCTTCGGCCAGCGCGAGAAGGCCGCCCTCATCATCGACGAACGCTGGAACGGCGGCGGCCAGATCCCCACCCGCTTCATCGAGCTGCTCAACCGGCCGGTCACCAACTACTGGCACCGGCGCGATGGCCAGGACTGGCGCTGGCCACCCGATAGCCACCAGGGACCCAAATGCATGCTCATCAACGGCATGGCCGGATCGGGCGGCGACGCCTTCCCCTACTACTTCCGCCAGGCCGGGCTTGGCAAGCTCATCGGCATGCGAACCTGGGGCGGCTTGGTCGGCATGAGCGGAAACCCCGGACTCATCGACGGCGCCCACGTCACCGTGCCAACCTTCGGCTTCTATAAGACCAACGGTACCTGGGGCATCGAGGGCCACGGCGTCGATCCCGACATCGAGGTGGTCGATGATCCCGCCAAAATGACCGGCGACGGCGATCCGCAACTCGACTACGCCATCCAACACATGCTGACCGCAATCAAGGAACATCCCTACATACCCCCCCAGGTGCCCGCCGATCCCGATCGCAGGGGCATGGGCGTGGAACAGAAAGACCGATAGCAGAAGCCCAACGCGTGCCGGTAGACGCGAAGACCCAATCGGCCCAGAAGGCCAAGGAGATAACCATGGGACACATCAGGCTCCTCCCGATCGTCCCCGCGATCCTCTGCAGCTCGTGGGCGGCGGTCAGCACCCTGCCCGCCGCGGCTCAGACCGGCCTGAAACTCGGCGAGGGCGAAGCCGTCTATCAGGTCGAGCCCGGCAAGGCACTCGACCTCACCGACGAACTCACCCTCGAGGCCTGGGTGCAGGCCGACAGAATGTCCCCCGCCGGCGGACGCATCTTGGACAAAAGCGTCCCCGGAACCCAAGACGGCTACATGCTCGACACCCATCCCGGCAATTCCCTCCGCTTCCTCAACGCCCAGGGAATGTGCCGCTTCGAGGCCCAACTGCCGGCCAGAAAATGGACCCACGTCGCCGGCGTGTTCAGCTCCTCCAAACAAATCATGAAGCTCTTCGTGAACGGCAAGGAAGCCGCTAAGATCGAGGGCGACAACTTCGTACCCATGCGGCTCAGCCCCGTACCCCTCTGCGTGGGCGCCGACCCCACCGGAGGAAATCGGTTCAAGGGGCGAATCCTCCGCGCGGCCATCTACCGCCGGGCCCTGACCGCCGAAGAAATCGCCACTCGGGCCGCGAGTACCGACCCCGCATCGCTCGACGGCGTCCTCGGCGACTGGAAGTTCCAAGAGGGCCGCAGGCGAAACATCGCCCCCCTGGCCGGTTCACTCGTCCTCCACCGAGCCAACGGCACCAGTACCGAATTCGACGGCCAGCTCCAGGGCCAGGCCCCCGCCCCACAACAGCCCCTCAGCCTGTGGTACCGCCAGCCCGCCATCCGTTGGACCGAGGCCCTGGCCATCGGCAACGGACGCCTCGGGGCAATGGTCTTCGGCGGCATCGACCACGAACGGCTCCAGCTCAACGAGGATACCTTCTGGTCGGGCGGCCCCTACGATCCGGCCCGCGCCGACGCCCTCCCACACCTCCAACAGGCCCGGAAACTGATCTTCGAGAACCAGTACGGCCAGGCCGATCGGCTCATCAACGACAAACTCCTCGGCCAACCTAGCGGCCAGCTCTCCTTCCAGCCGATCGGCGACCTGTGGCTCGAATCCCCCGGCGAACCCACCGTCAGGAACTACCGCCGCGAACTCGATCTCGATCAGGCGGTCGCACGGGTCAGCTATACGCGCGGAGGCGTTCACTTCGTGCGCGAAGTCTTCTCGTCACCAGTGGACCAGCTCATCATCCTGCGCCTCTCCGCCGATCGGCCCGGCCAAGTGACCTTCAACGCCAAATTCAAGACCCCGCAGAAAGCCACCATCAGCGTCGAAAACGGCGATACCCTCGTTCTCGCCGGCACCGGGCCGGATTACCGCGGCGTCAAGGGAGCACTCAGATTCGAGTGCCGCGCACACGCCCTGCCTGCGGGAGGACAGCTGACCACAAACGAAAACGGCTTGTCCGTGACCGGCGCCGATTCAGCCCTCCTCTTCATCGCCGCGGCAACAAGCTACCGGAACTGGAAGGACATCAGCGGCGACCCGACAACCGTGACCCGCGAACAAATCGCCAAGGCCGCAACCGCCCCCTTCGACCAACTGCTCGCCCGGCATGTGCACGAACACCAGCGGCTCTTCCGCCGCGTCCTGCTCGACCTCACCACCACCGATGCCGCCGGACAACCTACCGACGACCGCCTGAAGGCCTTCGCCCGCGGCGCCGTCGACCCCCAGCTGGCAGTACTCTACTTCCAGTTCGGCCGCTACCTCTTGATCAGCAGCTCACGCCCGGGAACCCAACCCGCTACCCTCCAGGGCATCTGGAACGAGAGCACCAGCCCGCCGTGGGATAGCAAGTACACCATCAACATCAATACCGAAATGAACTACTGGCCGGCAGATACCTGCAACCTGGGCGAGTGCCTCGAGCCGCTCAGCCGCATGGTCAAAGAACTCAGCGAGTCGGGAGCCCGAACCGCCAAAACCATGTTCAACGCCCGCGGCTGGTGCTGCTTCCACAACACCGACCTGTGGCGGGCCACCGCGCCAATCGACGGGCCATGGGCATTCACCCCAACCTGCGGCGCCTGGCTCAGCACCCACCTGTGGGACCACTACCTGTTCAGCGGCGACAAGGACCATCTCGCCAACGTCTATCCGGCCCTCAAGGGCGCCGCCGAGTTCTTCCTCGACTACCTGATCGAGGAGCCAACACACCAGTGGCTGGTCACCTGCCCCGCCGCCTCCCCCGAAAACCGACACGCCAAGCAGGCCTACGCCTGCGCCGGACCAACCATGGATAACCAGATCGTCCGCGACACCTTCACCCAGTTCATCCGGGCCGCGGAAATCCTCGGCCAAGACGCTGAACTGGCCACCGAGTGCACCAAGGCCCGAGATCGGCTGCCACCCCACCAGATCGGCAAGGCCGGCCAACTCCAGGAATGGCTCCAGGATTGGGACATGAACGCCCCCGAACTCCAGCATCGACACGTGTCCCACCTGTACGGCCTGTTCCCCAGCAGCCAGATCACACCACGCGGCACGCCCGAACTGGCCGCGGCCGTACGCAAGTCCCTCGAGGTACGCGGCGATATGGCCACCGGCTGGAGCCTCGGCTGGAAAATCAACCTCTGGGCCCGCCTCCAGGACGCCGAACACGCTTACACGATGATCAAGATGCTGCTCGATCCGTCACGCACCTACCCCAACCTCTTCGACGCTCATCCACCCTTCCAGATCGACGGCAACTTCGGCGGCACGTCCGGCATCGCCGAGATGCTCCTCCAGTCGCACACCGGGGAAATCGAGATCCTCCCCGCACTGCCCAAGGCATGGGCCAACGGCTCGGTCAAGGGCCTGCGGGCCCGCGGCGGCTATACCGTGGACATCGACTGGAGGAACGGCAAGGCCACCACCTTCCACATCACCTCGCCCCGCGAGGGCTCAGTCAGAGTACGCGTCAACGGGGAAACCAAGACCCTCGCCGTCGAACAGATCGAGCCAGCTAAGGGCCCGCAAAAGAATAACCTGAACAATTGTTGATAGGTTCGATCGCGTTGTTCCGATATTGGGTGGATGCAGGATGCAACAGTGATCGAACGGATTCGACGAATGTATCGCACGTTGTCGC
>JAGNEZ010000026.1 GCA_018003015.1 Phycisphaerae bacterium
CGTCCCCGCGCGGTCGGGCTTGGTGATGAGCTTGGCTCGCTCGGCCACCGCCGGCAAGGGCTGGTGCTTGTAGCCGCCGGGCGAGTTCTGATACCAGTAGTAGACCACGGCGTAATCGACCCAGCCGCCACCCTTCGCGATGGCTTCTTCCCACTTCGGGCCGAACTTCTTGTTGCCAAACATCTGCTTCTCCTGGCTCCAGTTCAAGTGCCAGCGGATCGACTTGTTGAAACGGATCGGCTGATGATCGTGAAACCGGTAAATCGAAAGCATGCAGGGCAGATCGCCTTTGACCAGCGTCATGCCTGCCCGCAAACCGGTGAACGGCTGCTGAAAGCCCCAACTGAAGGTGAACGAGTCTTCGCTGCCCAGATAGTCCACCCGACGCGGCTGGCCGTCAATGTCCACCTCATTGTTGGCCTCCATAACCGCCGAAAAACGCTGGAAAACCGGTTCGTCCGTCACTACGCTGAACTGGCGGCCAATGATGTGCCCCGAACCCTCGGTCTCGAAGAACACCGGGTCGGCGGTTGTCGTCATCTGGAAACACCTCCGGCTGTAGGTCGCGTGAAAATAGCCGAGCCGGTCATCCCATTCCGGCAGACTCTCCCACTCGAGATAACTGTAGCTGGACAGGTGCTTGTCCGTGTCGTTGCGGAGAAATACGCGGGCACGGGACTTGAATGGCATCTGGAAGTAACAGTTGTAGCTCCACGGGGCGCACTCGATGAACAGACATGAGAAATCGCGGCCGCTCCCGTTGCACCCGTCGCCGAAGAAGTCGGCCAGCGGGCACTGGACCGCCGGCTCCTTGGCGTCGTCAAACCAGACCTCGAGCACCACGCCCCGGGCGGCAAGATCCTTGGGTTGATGGCGGGTGATGTGAATGTGGCGGATGACGCCCGGCCCCTTCAGGTCGGCCAGAGGCATGCTCTTGTTGGCGTCCAGCCTGGGCAGGTCACTGTAGCGGTCCAGGTTCCAGCCGCCGTTGGCAAAGCCGGTCTGCACATCGGTGCGGATGATGGCCAGATCCGGCGGGGCGGCAGAGACCGGAACTGCCGCCGGCAGCAGCCACGTCGTCATGCCAATCCCACCCACGAGCCAAAATGTGATCCGATGCATCTGTAACCCCTTTCCTTGATGTACCATGGAGAAGCAAGAGACGGCAGCTACTGTACACGCGCAGACCGAACTGGGGAAGCAGCCGCCTCCGCCCGCTGCACCCTTCGCGGTGGGAATAATCGGCCTCCGTCCGGCACCGGGATAGAACCCACCACCAGCCTCCACGCCCCGTCATGAACCGCGGCTCGAGGCCCCGCCGCTCCCACCACTCCTCGCTCCACACTCACTTCCCGATGTTGTCCCGGACCCTATCAGGGTTGACAGTCCCGGTTCAGAGAGTTACTCCTAGCAACCATGTGCAGCAATCACCTTACCATGAAGCGTACCGTCAGCGGCCTGGTTCTGGTCCTCGCTTTCAGTTGTCCATCCCAGGCTCAGGAAGTGCCCGCGGTCGAAAAGTCCCTCTCCAACGGTATGCGCGTGCTCATGGTCGAACGGCATACCGAGCCCACCATCGCCGGCGGGTGGGTCGCCCACGTCGGCAGCTCGAATGAGCGACCGGGAATCACCGGTATTGCCCACTTGTTCGAGCACATGATGTTCAAGGGCAGCACCACGATCGGAACCAAGGACAATGCCAAGGACCAGGAGATCATCGCCAGCCAGGAGGTGCTTCGCGACCAGATGCGCGAGGAAGAGGCCAGAATGCGGGCCGCCCTCCGCCGTGGCCACATCGACGACATGCTCAAACCGGAAAACGCCACGCCCCGTTGGCGCGAACTGAAGAAACAGTTCGATGAGCTCATCACCCAGCAGCGCGCTAACATGGTCAAGGACGAGTTCGATCTGGTATACACCGCGGCCGGCGGCAGCCACCTCAACGCCTTCACATCCAACGATCAGACGGCCTACTTCGTCACCGTCCCGGCCAATAAACTCGAACTCTGGATGTGGATGGAGTCCGACCGCCTGCTCAACCACGTCTTCCGCGAGTTCTACTCCGAACGCGATGTGGTCCAGGAAGAACGCCGCCTCGGCGTCGACTCCACCCCCCTCGGCAAGGCCGGCGAGGCGTTCGAGGCCCTGGCTTGGGGCGGCCATCCATACGCCTGGCCCGTCGTGGGCTGGCCGTCGGATCTGCCCGCCATCACCAAGGCCCAGGCGGACGAGTTCTTCGCCATCTACTACGCCCCACAGAACATCACCCTCGTCCTCGTCGGCGATCTCAAGCCCGACGCCGTCATCCCCCTGGCCGAGCGCTACTTCGGCCGGATCTCCCGCGGTAGCATCGACCCGCCAGAAGTGATCACCGCGGATCCCCGCCACCCAATCGAGCGAAGAATGAACGCCCAGGTCGACGCCAACCCCCAAGTCTGGATCGCCTGGCAAACCGTCGCCTCCGCTCACCGCGACGCCTACCCCCTGGCCGTGCTCTGCGGCTTGCTCGAAGGACGAACCGGCCGCCTGCACAAGGCCCTGGTACTCAAGGACCAAATCGCCACCTCCGTCTCCGCCGCCGATGACTGCCGCAAGTGGGCCGGCAGCTTCGCCATCAGCGCTGAAGCCCGCGAGCCGCACACACCGGCAAAATGCGAGCAGGCCGTCTACACCGTACTCGATCGCCTCGCCCGCGACGACGTGCCCGCCGAAGAACTCCAGAAGGTCAAAAACCAGTTCGCCGCACGCGAGTACCGCAAGCTCGCCAATAACTACGCCATCTTCATGCAGCTCATCCACTACGACGGACAGGGTAACTGGCGCGAGATCAACGAGGCCGGCCCTAAACTCCAGGCGGTCACCGCGGCCGACGTCCGACGCGTGGTCAACCGGTACTTCACCCCCGAGAACCGGGCCGTGGCCTTGCTCACCCGCAAGCCGCCCGCAGTCCCGCCAAGCCCCACCGAACAGTAAAAGGAGTTAAAAGGCTCTTCCCGTGAGGTATGAACCATGATCCAGCCACACCGCAATGCACACTTGCTGGCCAGCGGCCTTACCCTGATGGCCGTGGGATGCAGCACCGCCGTGACCAGGATAACCATCCCCAACCGCCCGGAGAAGCTCACCTATCCGCCGCTGGTCTATCATCCGCCGACTCCCGCCGACTACCGCGTGCCACTCGCCGCAGGACCGGTCGCCTACCTGGTACCCGACCGCTCACGCCCCCTGATCACCGTGCAGGTGCTCGTCCGCGCTCCAGCCTACGCCGTCCCCGCCGGCAAAGAGCCCCTGAACTCCCTCCTCGCCGATCTGCTCACCCAGGGCGGTACCCAATCCCAAACCGCCGAACAACTCGAGGAACGCCTCGAGTTCCTGGCCGCCGAACTCGGCGTGCACGCATCCCATACCGAAATGTCCGCCCGCCTGAATATCCTCACCAAAGACTTCGACCAGGGCCTGGCCATCCTCCGACAAATCCTCACTACCCCGCGATTCCAGGAGGACCGGCTCAACCTCCTCAAACAGCAGGAACTGCAAGCCATGCGCGAACGCAACGACGCCTCGGCCGGTATCGAGCAACGCGAACGCGGCTTCCTGGCATTCGGCGAGTCGTTCTTCACCAACCGCCACGCCACCGCAGCCTCCCTCCAGTCCGTGACCCGCGACGACCTCGTAGCATTCCATCGTCAGTTCTTCCACCCCGCCAACATGGTCCTCGCGGTCAGCGGCGACTTCGACCGCGCCGAGATGATCAGGAAACTCGACACCTTCCTCAGTGACTGGCCCATCACCGGCAAAACCGCACCACCCTGTCCTACCGACGCGACCTTCGCTGCCCCAGGTGTCTACCTGGTCAACAAACCCGAGGTCAACCAGGGCCGCGTCGGCGTCCTCCTGCCCGGCATCCGGCGCGATAACCCCGACTACTACGCCGTGACCGTGATGAACGACATCCTCGGCGGCGGAGGATTCACCTCGCGGATCATGAAGCGAGTTCGATCCGATGAGGGACTGGCCTACTCCGCGGGCTCGCACTTCCCGGCAGGAGTACACTACCCGCTCTTCTTCGCCGCCGGATTCCAGACCAAGGCCCGGACCGTCGCCTTCGCTACCTCCATCGTCCTGACCGAAATGAAACGCATCGCCGCCGAACCGGTCAGCGATCAGGAGTTGCATACTTCCAAGCGATCCTTCATCGACGTCTTCCCGAACAACTTCGTCACCGCCGATCAGATCGCCGCCACCTTCGCCAACGACGAGTTCACCGGACGCTACGCCTCCGATCCCGATTACTGGAAGAACTACCGCGCAAAAATCGACGCCCTGACCAAGACCGACATCCAACGCGTGGCCGGTCAGTACCTCACACCCGAAAAGGTGGTCATCCTCGTTGTCGGCCCAAGGGAGGAGATACTCAAGGGACACCCCGACCATCCGGTCACCCTCCAGTCGCTCTCCCCCGGCTCGCTCAAGGACCTGCCGCTCCGCGATCCGCTGACCCTGAAGCCCATGACCAGGTAGATCGGCACCGGATACTCCTCCTGGTCCGCCACGAGGCGGCAATCGATACCCGCTCACGAGATCCAGGCCCGCCGCCATCCGCTATTCACCGGCCGCCGCCAGGCCCCTCCGGCGGTTCTTGCCCCCTCTCGCTGCGTGCGAACCGCCGCTGCCCCGCCTCCTTCCGGGACACGCGCAGTGTTCTTGCCACGGAGCCCGGCGCAGCCTCGCTGCCGATCAACCACCCACTCACCCTCAGGCTCAATCGCCCTCAAGACCGGCAGTGCTTGTGAATCTGGGTAACGGCGTTGGCTTCGTTTGGCGCTCCATGTCGCCGGTGAACGGCACTGCATACCCCCTGGCGCGGTCGGAAAGGCGGATTCCACCCTTGAAGCTGGCTTCGTTTCGTATCCCGGCAACGACAGGGGCAGGTAGACCCGCGATCGGAAAAGCTCACCCCTGCACCGGCCACGAACAGGGCCCTCGCCCGGGTCCGGCCCCGCCTGCCGGGACACCCGAACCTGACCCCCGAACCACCCGCTCAGCTCCTTGGCAGCCTCTTCCCCCAACCACCCAGCTTGGACGAGATCATCGACAAACCGAAGAAGACGATTCGAAGGACGGCCGCAAGAGGAGGACTCAGTCTCCGGATCGTGATCGCCTTGGACGGGCAGAGTTCCTGGCAACAGAAGCAGCGAATGCAGCCCTTAAGATCGGCAGTGGGCTTGCCGGTATCCATCGTGATGACCTTCGCTGGACAATGCCTCGCACACAAGGCGCAACCGGTGCACGCGGCGCGGTGAAAGACCGGGCGAGCCTTGATCCACTGCGACAGCCGCCCGAGAAGTGCACTCTGCGACCAGGACACCGCAAGCATCTCGCCCATCGCCGGCATGTCAAACCGCTCGACCCGGGCGTCATCAACACAACAACCGCGAAGCGTGACCTCGGCCAGGCCCGTCGGACAAAGACCTCGCTCCGCTGCAGCCTTCATCACCGGGACCTGCATCGGGTCGGCACCCACCAGGCTCAGAGCAACATAGTCCAGGGCAAAGGCGTCCTCACTCGCCAGGATCAGACCGAGATGCCGCGGATCGCCGGCCGACGGACCCGCACCCTCCATCCCAATCACGGCGTCCATCAGCGTCAGCTTCGGTCGGGCGGCCAGGTAGATGTCAATCAGCGCGTCCGCGAACGTGCCGTAGTCCGCCATCCGCATGTGGTACTCGATCTTGTCCGTACCCGCGATCGCGCCAAAAAGGTTCTTCACCGCTCCGGTGTACACCATCTGCCCGTGCGTCTTCAGCTTCGGCAGGTTGATCACCAGATCGGCCTGGGCAACGGCGGTGATCAGATGCACCCGCTTCAGCAGCTTGCCCGAAGGACTGGACACCTCCGTGTCCGTGAAATCATGGTTGAGAGTCAGGCCGGTGTCACGGGCTACCTGCTCCATGCCCGTCGCGGAATACACACTTTTGAGCAGGGTGGCGACAAACGGCCCGCCCGGACTGTCGGCCACGCTGACAACGCCGCCCGCTTCCTGGACCAGCCGGGCAACCGCCGCCACGACGGCCGGATGAGTCGTCGTCGCTTCAGTTGGGGCCCGAGCAGCCAAAAGGTTGGGCTTCAGCAGAACACGCATGCCCGGCTGCACAAACCGCGACATGCCGCCAAGGTACTCCACCGACCGCCGAACCGCCTCCTCGACCGCCAAGACGCCGTAACTCTCGCATCCGATGATCGAGACAACACTCATGCCCGGGATTATCGCGGATGACAGACCCATATCCAGTCAGGCAGTCTTCCATCAATGGCGCAAAGACCAAAGGCCGGGGCCGACCTCATCGAACCCGGGAGCGGAGAACGAAGTGCCAAAAGCCGGCCACCGCTCCTCTTACTTCAGTTCTACATGCCAGTAGGCGTGGTCAAGGAACTGCTTCCAGGACCGGTAACGATGACTCGAGAGTTGCACGGTCAGAGCCGGCGACCGGCGAGGCTTGGCCGGCAGGACAATCAGCGTCATGCCCGCCTGAACCGGCGTCCGGCCGCCTTTCTTGACGTTGCACTGCAGGCAGCAGCAGACCAGATTGTCCCACGTCGCCCGGCCGTTCTGACTTCGGGGCACAACGTGGTCCAGACTCAGCTCGCTGGTGGGGAACTTGCGGCCGCAGTACTGGCAGCGATTGCCGTCCCGGGCAAAGATGTTCCGGCGGTTCAGCTTGACATCCTTGGCCGGCAACCGGTCGTACAACGTCAGCCGGATGATCCGGGGCACCGCCAGACTGAACCGGACCGTCCGCACCCAGTCGTACTGGTGCGGCTCGAACCGCTCCTTCAGCTCGGACAACTCGCACCAACTCTCGAAATCGTAGGAGAGATAACGCCCGTCCTCGACGTGCACCACCTCGGCCAGGTGGCGATAGAGGAGAGAAAATGCCCGCTTCGCGCTCGTGACGCGAATGGCCATATAGTGCCGGTTCAGAATCAGGACATGACAGTCAAGCCCTGCTCCCGGACCAAACACCTGCATTGTTGCCGTCGCGGTGGGGAAAACTTCGCCCTCCTTACGACCGGACGGCCCGAAGCCAACCGGCCATCAAGGACCACGTTTCGACGTCCCGCGCCGACTTCACCAAGTCGTCCCATACCAGTATACCGGACCCTCAGGGGAGCCGCAACCGGCGGGCCGAAAAACTCGCCCGGCCCTTCCGGCCCCGACGAACCAGATAACATACCCCCACGCGCAAACGTGCACGCAGAAACACGCTTCCAGCGCCTGAGGCAACACCCTGGCCCCCCGCACAAGTCAGACCTCCTCGATTTCCTTGGCCTTGGCTGTAACCAGGCTGTCAATCTGCCCTTCGTATTTGGTCGTCAGCGTCTGGATGCTCTCCTTGGTCTTCTCGGCATCGTCCTCAGACATGGTCTTGGCCTTCTCCTCGGTGTCTATCTGGCGATTGGCGTCTCGACGCGTGTTGCGGATCGCAACCTTCTGGTTCTCACCCAGCTTACGCACCTGGGCGAGGAGCTTCTGCCGCCGTTCGCCCGACAGGGGCGGAACAGGCAGCCGGATGACCTTGCCGTCACTCATCGGCGTGATGCCCAGCTCGGATGCCTGAATCGCCCGCTCGATGTCCTTGAGGACGCTCGGGTCATAGGGCTTGATCAGCAGCAGGTTGCCCTCGGGAACGGAGATGCTCGCCAGCTCACGCAGATCCATCGTCGAGCCGTACGATTCGACCGGAACCTTGAGGTGCTCCACCAGACCGGGAGAGGCACGCCCGGTGCGAATGGTCCGCAACTCCTGGCGCAGGAAGTTGACCGCCTTGTCCATCAGCTCTTCACACTCAAACTCGATTTCGTCAGCAGGCATGCGTCTGGACTCCCTGACAGTTCCATCATCCAAGAATCGATGACCGCCATTGTAAAGACGGGAACAACGACGGGCAATATCAGAACACGCCAAAATCGCCGTAGAGAACGGCGGCCGTGGCCAGGCCCCACAGAATCACCGTGGCCAGGAAGGCCTTGTCCCGGATGAACAGCTCGGTGGGCCCGGTCACCTTGCCCAATTCGATGAGCATGGCGTATCGGAAAATGCCGTAGATGACCAGCGGAAGGGTGAATCCCAGATACTCCTTGCGAGTGTCGAACGTGGAGAGCGGCGGAGTGTGATCCTTGATGTAAAGCAGGAAGGTGACGATGGCGATGCCGCCGGATGTGCTCAGCAGGTTGTTCAGCAGATCGGGTGTGTAGCGGACCAGGAGGGGCCGATGGCCGATGAGGTCATCACTGTCGCCGATCATGGCAATCTCGCAACGGCGCTTTCCAAAGCCCAGAAACAGGCAGAGCATGAACGTGCAAACCAGTAGCCAGAAGGACACCGGTACATCAATGGCACAGGCCCCGGCAAGCGCTCGCAGCACGAAAAGAACGGCAATAACCAGAACGTCGAGCAGCATGCGGTGCTTCAGCACCAGGGAGTACGACATGGTCAGGGCCAGGTAGCCGCCCAGAACCCATCTGAACTGCGGTGGAAGAAACGCGCTGATCACCGCCGCGGCGGCCAGCAGGACGACAATCGTCACCCCGGCCGTGGGAAGCTTGACCGCACCGCTGGCAATCGGACGGTTCTTCTTGGTCGGATGGTGGGCGTCACGCTCGCGGTCAAGGATGTCGTTGAGGATGTACCCGGCCGAGGCCGCTAGGCAGAAGGCGACAAACGCGGCCAGCGACAGAGCCACCTGACGGCTGTCGCCCATCTGGTTGCCGAAAACCAGGGCGGCAAACACGAAGACGTTCTTCACCCAGTCCGCAGGTCGAAGCAGTCGCACGTAGGTCAGCATGGGGTGATAGTGTAGAATGGCAAACGCCGGATGCAACCGTAAAAAAGGACCGGGCCGGACTCCCCCAACAGTCGTCCGGCCCGCGTACCCCTATAGACCCCTCCGAAAAGCACCCCTGGTTGCTTACTTCCCCCTGCGTGTCCCCCTTGCCCCGATCTCGCGTCGGGGCGGTCGTGTCCCCCCTGTCGGTCCCTCCGGAAAACCTCCGGCGCCCGCATGGAATCGGCAAGACGGGCAGGCCAACGCCCGCCTTGCCGGTGAGAGCTTACTGCAGCAGAGCCAGAGCGTAGGTCTGCTGGGAGTTGGCCGTGCTCAGCATCGCGATGGCCGCGTTCAGCAGAGCAGTCTGCCGCTCGAGGTTGGCCGTCTCGGCTGCATAGTCCACACTGTCAATCTGGTTGACGGCCTCGGTCATGCCCTCCTGGGCGGCAGTCAGGGCATTGATCGTCGAGCCAACCTGGTACTTGTTGAAACTCCCGATGCGCGCCTGCATGTCAGAGACCTGCAGACTGGCCGCTCGGGCAATCTGCACCGCCTCGGAGTTGCTGGCGGTGAGCGAGTTCGCCCCGCCGCTCTTCAACGTACTCAGGTAGCCGCCGTTGGTCGCCAGATCGTACTGGCCGAGTTCCTGCGTGTTCAGGTAGCCCATACCGATCGTGGCTCGCGTGGTGCTGTCCGTTCCCAGCTGGAAGGTGGCACCACCACCGGCCACAGTGATGGTTCGACTGGTTCCTGCCGTGTCGACGGCCAGGTTGAAGCTCAGGCTGATGCCGTTGCTGTTCACGAAGACCTTCGTGCCCTGGGCATTGGCCTTCTCGCCGTTGACCAGAACCTGGGCATCTCTGCCCGAGGTCTTGATCGTATTCGTGCCGTCCAGCTTGACGGCACCGTTGATCTTGGACACCGCCACGAAGGCGTCGGAACCCTTGGTCGTGGACATGAAAATCAGCCTCTTGCTGGCTGTCGTGCCGACGATGGCGCTTACCCCGGTCACTTCCTTCTGGGCATTGATCGCCGCACGCTGCTGGGCACTGGTGAGACCGGCCGACAGCGTGATCGTCGCGGTGCCGAGCTTGCCGGTAATCTGCAGCACGGTCGTGGCCGACAAGGTCACGGAGCTGGCGGCAGTGGCCGACGCGGCATAAGCGTAGGTGGCCGCTGCGGTCACATTCAGAGACAGCGAAACGTTGCCGCTCTGATTGGGATCGCGGGCGTAAACCCGGATGTCCTTGACCGACGGCGAACTGTTGGTGTAGGCGTTGATCCGGTTCTCGCCGTTGAAGATCTTCTGGCCGTTGAACTCGGCCTTGTTGATCAGGCGGTCAATCGAGGCGATCGACTGGTCAATCTGGGCCTGGTAGGCCATCTTTTCCTCGATCGAGACGCTCGAACCCTGGGCCTCCAGGACCATGCGCTCGATCTCGGAGGTGAGGGTGGCAACCTCGGTCAGGGTATTGTCGGCCACGTCAAGCAGGGACTGAGTACGCTGATTGCTCTCGATGGCCGTGTTGATGGAGACCAACTCGGCGTTCAATGCGTTGAGCGCGATCAGGCCGGCCGGATCATCCGATCCCTTGTTGATCTTGTGATTGGTCGCCAGCCTCTGCATAGTGGTCGACTGCTCGTTCTGGATTCTGGAGATCGCGGAGAGGATCTTGAAAGACGCAGCGTTCATACCAATTGTCATTGCCATCTTCGTGCCCCTTTGCATTCGGCGAGGTCTAAAGGTCGGACAAACGGTAAGATATAACCGCGCTCCGCCAAACGGATTGGAGCCTTTTTTTGGGCGAATTCTGCACCTCGCTGCGCCGCCGCAAGTTGCGCGCGTGGCCTCACGCTTGACTCGAAGGTCCGGATTCCTTGCGGAACTCGAAGAGACCGGTATGATCGCAGGATCCAAATGCATGGGAGGATGGATATGGATCTCTCACTGGCCGGGTGGAGTCTGCATCGGCGCTTCCAGAACAAGGAGCGTCCGCTAAGCCTGCTCGACTATCCGGCAACGGCCCGCGATGAGTTCAAGATCGACCGGGTGGAACTGAACAGCCCATTCTTCGAGTATGCCAACCGCGATGCAACCGTCGGCGGCCCGTTCCGGCGAGGCTACATCCGAGAGTTGCGAGGCCGAGCCGACCAGGCGGGCGTCAAGATCGTGGCCATCGCCGTGGACGGGCACGGGGATCTGTCGGACCTGGACGCCCGACAGCGAGCCCAGGCCCTGGATCGTCACCGCAAGTGGTTCGATGCCTGCCACGAACTGAACTGCCCTGCGTTCCGGGCCAACTCCGGGGGACCACGCGCCGGGGAGATCGGCGCGAACCACGTGGGCTGCTGCACGGAGTCCTTCGCCAAGCTGGCGGAATGGGCCGGCGAGGCGGGTGTGACCGTGCTCATGGAGAACCACTGGGGACTCTCGGCCGATCCGGACCGGTTGGTCGCCGTCATCCGGAACGTGGCCAGTGACGCGTTGGGGGCCCTCGCGGATTTCCGGAACTTCCCCCCAACGGTCGATCCGTACACCGCCCTGGCCAGGATCGCCCCTTGGACTCGTTACGTGCACGCCAAGTTCTTGAGCTTCAACGCGCAGAGCGAGGATCCGGACTTCGACACCGCCCGGGTCATGGGCATCTTCCGGGACGCGGGCTATCGGGGCTTGTTCGGCATTGAGTTCGAGGGAGCGGGAGATGACCACGACGGCGTGTTACGCAGCCGTGATCTGCTCGAGCGCTATGCCTATACCCTGTAGCCTCGGCCCGGCAGTCCAGGTCCGGATATCGGCGGGCTCGTTGCGTTCAGGTGACTTCACACCTACACTAGCCCGCCGCCAGCATGACAGGATCATTGAATCGCTGGCGGGACATTGCCGAAAACGGACTACAGGTTACTGATGGTCGATGGTCCATTGAGGAGTCATCATGGCGAATTACGCACTGCTGTCCGCCAACGGGGGTGATCGTCCGGGAATCGTGGCCGCCATCACGGCCGTGCTGCTCGAGAGCGACTGCAACATCGAAGATTCTCAGATGGCTCGCCTGGGGCCGGAGTTCGCCTGCATGTTGGTGATTCGCATGCCCGAGGGCATGGTGAGCCATCAGCTCGAGACTCGGCTGGCGGGCGTTATCACCGAGCTGGGACTGCGGTTGAGGGTCCAGGATCTTCGCCCCGAGGAGGCCAGCGAGACCCGATCCGATCAGCCCAAGCACCTCATCCACGTGTACGGTGCCGATCGCAAGGGCATTGTGCATCGCATCAGTCGACATCTGGCCGAACGCAGTGTGAATATCACCAACCTCCAGACGGAGGTTATTCATCATGAGACCCCGCTCTACGTCATGATGATCGAGGTCGAGATCCCGCCCTTTGTCGATGCGGCCCGCCTCCAGGACGAGCTTTCCGGGCTCGGCCGGCAGATCGACGTGGTCGTGTCGATGAAACCCAAGGACGACGCCAGATTCTGATCGTCCCACGCCCCGGAGCACGGGACAAAGGGCCAGAGACGCGCGACCCCCGGGGACAAGGCCCATCGGGGGTTTCACTTTCAGCCGGAATCACGGCAATAGCTGGCCTCGACCGGCGTCTATATTCATATCATGACCGCTGAGTCCTTCGAAACGATCGAGACCGCGACCTTGGGGGTGAAAAGCCCGGCCTTCCCCGAAAACCGCCGGTTTGCCGCAGATGGCGGCGTCGGAAACCGTTTCCCCGTTGTCGAGACCGGCGATCCCGACTACTTCCCCTCCGGTCTGTCACCCATCGCAGAACTCGCCTGGGAACTGGGGCTGGTCGACCCGGACTGATGCTCGTCAAGGCATGGCTGGCGTCGCACGTTCGATCTCGCTACATTATCGCTGCCATCAGAACAGGCCGCCGGCCTGTCGAGCCGACGGCGTTCATAGCGGGAGTGACTGAACATGCCGACGCTCAGCGCATTTGCCGACGAGGTGAGCCAGGATCCCCAACTCCAGATGGATACCCTGAGTGCCAATGGCATCCGGTACATCGAGTTGCGCGGCGCCTGTGGCCTTAACGTCCTGAAGCTGTCCGACGCGCAGTGTGTGGACTTGAGGAAGCAGTTTGCCGATCGAGGCTTTGGCGTTTCGTGTATTGCCTCGCCGATCGGCAAGGTTCGTCTCGACGATGACTACCGCCAGCATTTCGACGAGTTCAAGCACGCGGTCGATCTGGCAGAGCTGTTCGGCTGCCGATATATCCGCATTTTCAGCTACTATGCCCCGGCAGGAAAGGACATCGCCGACTGTCGGGCCCAGGTGGTCGACCGGCTCAATGAGAAGGTGGACTATGTCGCCAACCGCAACGTGACCTTGGTGCTGGAAAACGAGAAGAACCTGTTCGGAGCGCTGCCCGAACGCTGTGTGTACCTGTTTGCGGCCGTCCGGTCCAAGAAGCTCGTGGGAGCCTTCGACCCGGCGAACTTCGTGAACATGAACGTCCCCGACGTCTATAGCACCTGTTGGGTGCCTTTGCGTCCGTTTGTCGGCTACTTCCACATCAAGGACTTTCGGTACGGCGAGGAGGAGCGGGCGGTTCCGGCCGGCCAGGGGGACGGCTGTATTCCAGCGATTCTGAAAGATGCCGCCGCTGACGGCTACGACGGGTTCCTGGCCTTGGAGCCCCATTTGGCCAAAGCGGAGCACTCCACCGGGCAAACCGGGCCCGAGTTGTTCAAGGTCGCCGCCGATGCGCTCAAGTCAATCTGTGCCGATATCGGCTGGCGGGTCTGATCCCTCCCGGCGTTGCGTCAGAACAACCGTTTCCTAAGTGTCCTGATAATCTAACGTTATGACTTGCGGGGATGGTCTGGTCACAGGGGCCTGTTGTAGCCAGGCAACATGGAATCCGTCGTGGCCTTTCGACGGTATTTCGTCTCGCGGCCGCTCTGTCGCTTTAAACCTTTGTCCGGCATTAGGTTAAGCCTGGGCCGGGAATCCCGCTGGTCGTCGTGGCCCGCTGGCCTGGCGCTTGCGTGGTGTGGGTCGAGGTGCCGTAGGATGTAGGTTTCCTTGGGGGGGATAGGGAGCAGGCGTGGTGGTCAGCCAGTTCCAGCAGAGCGACCGGCGGCTGCATCGCCGGCTGGTGATCAAGTTGCCGGTGGAGTGCCGGGCCAAGACGGATGACCGGGAACCCGTGCTACGGGCCGTGACCGGGAACATCAGTACAGGGGGTGTCTTCTTCGAGACAGAGCTCTCCAACGGGACCGTCCCCCCGGCGCCCGACACGATGCTGGATCTGCGTCTGCTCGTTCCTCCGGGCGAAGGTCATTTCCCTTACGAAGGTCGGGTGCAGTGTACCGCTCGGGTGGTGCGCAGCGCCGAACTCAGGGCCAGCGAGCACGACGGTATCCTGCGCAGGCATATCGGCGTGGCCGCTCGATTCTGCGAGCCCCTTCGACTCGATTTCTGATCTATGGGTCATTTAGCCTGGGCCGGCCGCGTGCGTATCCTTCGGCACGCGGTAGATCCGGGAAGGCAGCGTTCGGCGTGGCCGTCTTGGATCCAGCTCATCGTCGTAGATCAACTCGAGGTTGCGAGCCGTGTCCCAGCCTTCAGGGAACGGGGCTCGAAGGTAGACGTATTCGATACCAGCCTGCTCGAGTTCGGCGATGGACGGTCGCAGGTCAGGAAACAGGGATCCGGCCGTGAGGGAGTCGATGACGTCATTCCGCAATCCGCGGCCGTAGAGAGGGTAATTCAGGGCCCGAGCGTTGGTGGCCAGACTGACGAGGCGTGATCCGGCGGGTAAGGTGTCGATGGTGCTGGGGACACGATAGAAGGCGGCGCGGGACATGTCGCCGGTGTGCAGGCGGTAGAGCAGGGAGTCGAGTGGTCCGGCCAGCGTGCAGATGCAGGCTGTCCCGGTGGCGGCGGCGAGGACCGCAGCGGTGATGCGTGGTCGCCGGCGATGGAGGTGGGCAATAGCCAGCGAAGCCCAGCACAAGGCCAGCAGGTGGTAGATCATTCCGTAGCGGGTGCGAAACTGGAGGACCAGCACCAATGCAACCAGCATCGCCAGGGCAAGTCCGGCGATCACCGCCCGATTGGGGCGGGCCAGGGCCTGTCGGCGGGCCGCGCTGGACAGGCCGACTGCGAGGATTCCGGCGAGGATGATCGCGACCGAGAGGGGGGGGAAGTCGCTCTCGTAGCCGTCAACGCTGAGGATGGCGAGCCCGATCCTGCCGGGAAGTCGGGCCAGGTTTGGCGGCGAGGTGAGCTGGTCCCGAAGCGAGGGACGGTCGATCAGTCTCTCGGGGCTGACCCCGGGCAGCACTTCATGGCCGGCGATGCTCAGTCGCAGGGGATAGAGGGGATTACCGGCCTCGACCGAGGCGCGGACGAACCAGAAGGCGGAGCATGCCGCCAGTCCCGCCAGGAAGAGAGGGGCCAGCGTTCGCAGGCACCGTCGGTCGTCGGCTCGGCGCACACGGAGCACGCCGAGAATGACGGTCGCCAGCAGGGCAAGGAGCCAGAACACCGGCTTGGAGCCGCAGGATATGCCTAGGGCGAGACCTCCAAGAAGCGCCAGGAGACGCTTCTGGCCGGGAATTCGACCGGGTTCGCTGCCGATCATCAGGGCGAGGATGCCCGCCGCCAGGAACGCCGTGCCGAAGAGATCGATGAAGCTCTTGCACATCTGGTCGGCGACGACCTCGGACACCAGGACACCGATGACCGCGGTGGCGGCGGCGAACCGGGATCCCTGCACATGTCGCACCAGTCCCCAGGTCGTCGCGGCTGCGAGCAGGCCGGCGGGGAACAGGGCAATCCCGGCCACGGACTCGAGTCCTCCGCGAAGAAACCACCAGATGATCACCTCTCCGTTGGAGGGCAGGGCGTACTGCCAGAATTCCGGCTGCATGATCAGGGCATCGGCCCGCATCCACTTGACCACCAGTGGCAGGTGGTAGCGCAGGGCGTCGCCGCCGCCGATGGGGGGGCCGGAGAGGGCCATGAGCAGGCAGATGCCATGAGCACTCAGGACGAAGGCCAGCGGCAGCCTCGTGCCGCTGGGCAGCCACCGGCGGTTTCGGCAGACCGCGGGGCAGGCGACCGCTGGCTGGCGGCGGGCCAGGAGCCGGCCGGAGAGCCACAGCATCAGCATGAAGATGGCGGAGATCGCGGGAATGGGCATCCCGGGAATCCAGCCGAACAGTCGGGCGAAGGCCAAAACCTGAACCGATACCAGGAACGCGCTGGTGGTGATGATCATGGCCAGGGCCCAGCATGTCGGGCGGTCCGCGTCGGGGAGCCAGCGGTCTTCCAAGATGCGGCTGAGCGGCCAAGTGCTCCACAGCCCGACGAGGGCCACGAGGGCCACGATGGGTCCGGTTACGGGATCAATGCCTGTGAGCCAGTCTCCGGAGAGTGGCCAGCGAGGACGGAGATGGACGAGGCCGGCCAGCGTCCAGTACGCGGTTCTGAAGGTGGAAGAATGGAGGACGAAGACGACCACGGTGGCGGCCATAGCGGCCAGCATGACGCCGCTGACGAGGTGGTTTCGTCCAGGGCGAGGAGCGGTCGCTGCGATGGTGGCCGGCGGGGTGATCATGTGCGTTCAGGGAGGTTATCGGCCCTGTGCGGGGCGGTCTTTAGGTTGCGGTGACGGGCCGGGCTGGTTCAGTCGTGCCGCAGAGACTCGACCGGCTTGAGGGAGGAAGCCCGCCGGGCCGGAAGCAGGCCGAAGAGCAGGCCGATCGCCACGGCGAAGCCAAAGGGACCGCCGATGAGCGGCACGGAGAAGATGGCCGGCCAGCCGGTGAGGTGCGAAATCGCGATACTCCCGACGAAGCCCATGAGGACGCCGAGGATGCCGCCGACGCCCGCCAGCGTCGCGGACTCGATGATGAACTGGCTGAGGATCATGCGCTGGGTGGCCCCGACGGCCATGCGGATGCCGATCTCCCGGGTTCGCTCCATCACCGTGACCAGCATGATGTTCATGATGCCGATCCCGCCGACCAGGAGGCTGATGGCCGCGATGCTTACCAGCAGAGCGGTCATGACATTCGATGTGCTCTCGGCCATTTCCGCGTATTCCTCGATCGACTTAATGATGAAGTCGTCCGGTTCGCTTTCGCCCAGACGGTGGCGCTGGCGGAGCAGGCCCTTGATCTGGGTGATGGCCAGGTCGATCTGGTTCTCATCGACGGCTGAGGCGACGAACGCCTGGGGTCGATCACCGCCCGCCAGATGGCGAAAGAAGGTATTGAGAGGGACGACCACGGTGTCGTCCTGGTCCTCTCCGAGCGGATTCTGACCCTTGGTTTCGAGCAGGCCGACGATCTCGATGAGCGTGCCCTTGAGACGGATCCGCTGGCCGACCGGATCCATGTCGCCGAAGAGTTGCTCGCTGGTGGTCTTGCCGATGAGACAGACCTTGGCGGCCGTGTCATCGTCGCTGGGCTCGAGTTCGCGCCCGCTCTCGACGTTCCAGGCGCGGATGGCGGTGTACCGGCAGCTGGCCCCGGTGACCGGGGCGGGCCAGTTGCCCAATTCGCTGACCGCCTGGCAGATGATGCGGGCGACGGGGGCACAATGCGAAACCGCCGAGCATTCTCGTTCGATGGCCTGGGTGTCTTCGATGGTGAGGGTGACGGCCGATCCGGTTCCGGCCTTGACGCCGCTGGCACTGGTCGAGCCTGGCACGCCGATGATCATGTTGCTGCCGAGGTTGGCGATCTGCCCCTGGATTTTCTTCTTGGCTCCCTGGCTGATCGACACGACCGAGATGATCGCTCCGACACCGATGATGACGCCGAACATGGTCAGGAAGCTGCGGGTTCGGTGGCGGCTCATCTCGCGGAAGGCGATGTGGAAGCTCTCGATGAAGAGTGCCCAGTTCATCAGGTCGGCCCTCCCGTCGCGGGAGCCGCCTCCGAGCGAAGCTCCTCTTCGAGCGTTGCCCCAAGGCTCTTGATCGGCGGAATCGGGGGTCCTCCCGCCACCGGGCCGGGCTTGTCGTAGACGACGCGGCCGTCGTACAGAATCACGATGCGGTGGAGGTAAGCGGCGATGTCCGGATCGTGGGTGACCACGATGAGGCTGAGCTTCTCGTCGCGGTGCAGGCGGGCGAGGAGCTCCAGGACTTCCTCGCTGGTCTTGGAGTCGAGGTTTCCGGTCGGCTCGTCGGCCAAGAGGATAGGGGGGCGGTTGGCGAGTGCCCTGGCCAGGGCCACGCGCTGCTGCTGGCCGCCGGAGAGCTGCCAGGGCATATGTTCCATGCGATCCACGAGGCCGACGGTCGCCAGTGCCGCCCGGGCCCGTTTCTCGCGTTCCCTGCGAGGCACGCCCATGTAAACCATGGGCAGTTCGACGTTCTCCAGGGAAGTGCCGCTGCGGAGGAGGTTGAAGTTCTGAAACACGAAACCGAGCTTGGTTCGCCGGCAGTAGGCCAGCTGGGCCTCGTTCATCTGGTCGACGCGCTCGCCATCCAGCCAGAAGACCCCGCTGGTTGGCGTATCCAGGCAGCCGAGGATGTTCAGGAGCGTGCTTTTGCCCGAGCCGCTGGCCCCCATGATGGCGATGGCCTCTCCCGTGGCGATGGTGAGGTTGATGCCCCGGAGGGCGTGGACACGGACCTCACCCATGTCGTAGACCCTGTGGACATCACGTAGTTCGACGATGTTGCTCATGTCGAGGGCGTCTTCCGGTTACCTCAGGGCTGGCGGTTCTCCGGCCGGGCGAGCATGATCGCGCGTTGCAGGGCGCTCTGCCCGTCCGCGTGCATGCGGACCTCGGTGGCGAACTCATCGCCGGCTTTGACCGGGCTGTTCTCGGCAATGATGGTTTCGCGGTTGTCGGTGAAGACGGTCCAGACCGGCACGACCTGCCATTTCTGGCTGACGTACTGCCACAGTGTGCCCTTGACCGGCTCGAGGGGCGGTGGCGTGAAGCTGACCTCGCTGGGGCGTGTCTCGACGGGGTGTTTTCCGATCACCGGGGTGGGCGCCGGTGCGGGGGCCCATTTGAGGGCGTCCAACGTGTGGCGGATCTCGGTTGGCGGCAGCGGGGGTCGGAATCGCAAGGCCGAGTTGGCGATCTTGAGGGCGTTCTCGCGGTGCACGATTTCGATGGTGACATCGGCGGGCATGCCCGGGCGAAGGAGCTGCTCACGGTTTTCGACATCGATGGTGACGGTGTAGGTGACCACGTTGCCCAGGGTCTTGGGCTGGTTGCGAATCTGCCGCACGGTGCCGGTGAAGGTCCGGTCCCGGTAGGCGTTGACCTTGAAGGTGGCAGCCTGGCCGGGGCAGATGTACCCGACGTCGGATTCGCTGACGTCCGCGAGGAGCTTCATGTGGGAGAGATCCTCGGCCAGGGAAATCAGTTCGGGAGCCATGAACGCCGCCGCGACGGTCTGGCCGACGTCCACCCGGCGGTCGATGACGACGCCGTCGATGGGGGAAGTGATCACGGTCCGGTCAAGGTGGTACTTGGCCAGATCGACGCGGCTCCCGGCCCCTTTGACGCTGGCCTCGGCGGCGGCGACGTCTGCGACGGCAGCTTCCCTGGCGGCCTCTCGCATGGCGAGCTCGTCCGGACTCGCGGCTTGGCCGGCCTGCAGACTCTTGGCTTTCTGATACTGGCGTTCCGCCTCTTTGGCCTGGACCTGGACCTGCTTGAGCTGGGCCTGGATACGAGCGACGTCGGCCTCGGCTTGTTTGAGCTCGGCCTGGACGAGCTCAGGCTTGAGCCGGATCAGCTCCTGCCCACGTTTGACCCGGTCGTTGTGTTCGACTAGAACGCTCTCGACCGTGCCCGAGGTCTCGCAGCCGATCAGTACCTCCGTTGTCGGAGCGAGTTTGCCGGTTGCCGAGACGCTCAGGGCGAGCGAGCCGGTGGCGGCCTTGGTGGTGCGGACTTCCATCTCCTCTTTCTGGTTAAGGGCCTTCCAGCCCAGCCAGCCGCCGGCCCCCAAAGCCGCGATGATCAGAAGTTGGACGGACCGTTTGAACACAGTTCACTCCAGTGTGGGGCAACGTATAATCCCATCGTCTTCCTGAGTCTCCGGCTCAGGGGTCCTGGCCGGTCGGGAGTGCGGTCCAGGCAGGCGATCGGAGGCCAGTTGACATCCGTAAACCCTTGCGGCACAATCTGGCCTCTTGCATCGCTTTTGGGCAAAGCCGAAGCGTAACACGGATGTGCCCTGAGGAAAAGGGCCGCAGCGTGAGTGCAGCGTGCGATGAAAGGGTGAAATTGTGAACCCCCAGTTGAAGCGTGTTTCCATTGTCGGTACCGGTTCGTTCCTGCCGAACGATCCCGTTCCCAACAGTCGGCTTGACGAGGTGTTGGGACCGCTGACCGACGCTCCCGAGCGGGTCAAATCCTTCATGGAGACGATTGGGACGCGCATGCTGGCCAACAGCGGGGTGGAGTTCAGACACTTCGCGATCGACACCAAGACTCGGAAACTCACCCACACGGTTGCCTCTCTGGGCGAGGAAGCGGTCCGCCGGGCGTTGGACGCGGCGGGCATCAAGCCGACCGATGTAGATCTGCTGATTCTGGCGAGTTCCAACTATGACGAAACTACGCCACCCACATCGGCTTTGCTGCAAGAGCGTTTGGGGATTGAGACGTGTGCCGAGATGGAGGTTCACTCGAACTGTTCAGGGGTGGGTAAAGCCATCCAGATCGCCTATGACGCTCTTCGGGTAGGGCGGTACAAGACGGCGGTGGCGGTTTACCCTCAGCTCTCCAGTGTCTATCTCCGCCGCGAGTACCTCAACCAGCCGTTCATGACCAAGAAGCAGGCGGCGTTGAGGTATATTCTGGCCGATGGGGCCGGGGCGGTGGTGTTGCAGGCGGTGGACGCTCCTGCCGGCAAGGCGGTTCCACACGAGCTGCTCGGGACTTTCGTTGAGTCGGTGGGCGGCAAACGATCGCCGGGCATGACTGCCGGTGGCGGTGTGGGCAACCTGGTGGAGCCCGACAAGCAGATCGTTCACATGTGGAAGCAGGGGCTGCACCATCTGGATCAGGATTTTGCCGCGGTTAACCGGGATGCTGCGCGGACACTGCATGAGGGCGTCGTGCGAATGATCGCCCAGTTGGGCATCGATCCCAAGAGCGTCTCGCAATGCGTGTTCTCGATTCCAACCCGGCAGCTGTATGAGGACGGCGTCGGGCCGTTCATGGAGTTCTTTGGGCTCACCCGCAACGAGATCAAGTTTCGTGCCTGCAACACCGGCTACTGCGGTGGTGCTTCGCTTCTCCTGCACTTTGATGAGATCGCCCGGAACGGCGAACTGAAGACGGGGGACGTGGTTGTTGTTCACTCCGTCGAGTCGAGCAAGTGGATGACTGCCGGCTTCGTTGTGAGGTGGTAGCCATGGCGGATGCCGGCCACCGCGGGGGAGGGGGTAGCGCCCCAGCCAGGCAGGGCATCAGGGCGTGGCTGGACTCCATACCGCTGACTGCCCGGATGATCTTCTACGCGATCTTTTTCCTCGCCGGTGTTCTCGTCGGATTGCCCTATCTTGCCTATCAGATCGACGTGCATCTTCCTGCGTGCCGTATCGATATCGGCGTGTTTCGCTATGTTGGCGTGGCGGTTTTCGTGTTTTTCTTCATCATCTACGCTCGCGGCTCGTACACGCTGACCCGGCTGGGGCGCGGGGCCTACGTCGAGTTCGACCCGCCCAAGGAGTTCGTGGCGACTGGTCCGTTCCGCTGGTGCCGAAACCCGATTGCCGGATCCGTGGTGGGCATGATTCTCGGCGAGGCTGTGGCGTTCTCGTCCGTCGGCATCTTCCTGCTGTTCCTGGTCGCGATTCCCCTTGCCCATCTGCAGGTGGTCCTGCTGGAGGAACCCCTGCTGGAGAAGCGATTTGGATCGGCCTACAACGACTATCGGGCTCGTGTGCCGCGCTGGTTTCCGCGGCTTCCCGGAAGCGAGGGCCCCCCGTGATTGTGGCACTGACCGGCGGCACGGGCTTCCTGGGCCAGGCCCTGATCCGGTTCCTGGTGCCCGCCGCCGAGCAGGTGCGTGCGCTGGTGCGCCGGCCTGCGGACGAAGATCGGATTCGCTCGTGGGGCGCCGTCCCCGTTCGCGGCGATCTGGTCGTGCCTGGCGGATGCGACGGACTGGTGGGCAAGGGCAACATCCTGATTCACTCGGCGGCCCGTGTTGATCTCACCGGTACCTGGGCCGAGTTCCGTGAGACCACTGTGGAGGGGACGCGCCGCCTCCTCACCGCCGCGCTTCCCCAACAGCCGGCCCGGGTGGTTTACGTCAGTTCGGCGGTAGTTTACTCCCCCGCCGCCCAAAGCTCGCCGATGTGTGCCGAGCGGACTCCAGTCGAACCCGCCTCGTTCAACTACTACGGCCGGGCGAAGCTCGAGGCCGAGAATCTGGTTCGCGAGCAGTGCGATCGGGTGGGGTGTCCGTGGACGATCGTTCGCCTCGGTTTCCTGTACGGCCCGGAGAACCGGGCGATGGAGAGCCACTTCATGCCGCTGATCAAGGGGCGATGGCTGTTCATCGTCGGCAGCGGAGAGAACCGCATTGCGACGCTGTACGTCGATGACGCGGCCCGGGCGGTGGTGCTGGTCGCCACGAGCCAGGCACCTGCGAACCGGATCTACGACGTCGCCAGCGACGAGCCGGTCAACCAGTGCCAGTTTCTGGACGGGACATGTGACGCGATGGGTTTGCCTCGGTCCCGACAGCAGGTGGGGTGCGGGCTGGCTCGTTTCTTCAGCGGGGCGGTGGATCTGTGCTCTCGGATCACGGGCAAGAGGTTCTCGTTCTCTCGGGCGATGGTGGCCCTGATGTCCGCCGACCAGGTCATCGACGCGGGCCGCATTCGCAGGGAACTCGGCTGGCGGCCGGAGGTGACCTTCGAAAAAGGCATCCGGTTGACTCGCCAATGGTGGCTGCGGACGCACTGATGTCGTTGCCGGAACAGACTGAAGCGATGACGCCGCCGGCCGGTTGGTCCCGAGGCGGGCTTGTTGTCCTTGGTCTCCTGGTCGTTCTCCTGGCCGGTCACGGCACTTCCCTCTGGGACGGCGTGTTTCTTGACGACCACTGGCAGCGAGCTGCATCCGCCCACTATGGCTGGGGCTGGAACGACCTGATCGAGTCGGCGACCATCGACCTTTCGGGCAGATGGAACCACTTCTGGTGGCAGGAGAAACCGATCGTCTGGCGCTATGCTCGCCCGGTCGCCATGCTCGTGGTCAAACTGGAGTATGTGCTGACCCTGGGGAGTCCGGTTGGTATCCACGCATTTGCCTTGTTCTGGCACGGCCTGACCGGCTGGCTGGTCTATCGGCTGGCGGCCTGGGCCGGGCTGGGCCGTTTCTGGGCGTTCCTGGCGGGCGCCCTGTTCATTCTGCACCCGCATTCGACAACCACGGTCAGCTGGGCATCGGCCCGCAATGCCCTGGTCAACGCCTGTTTCTTCGCCGCGGCCGTGCTGCTGTATGCCCGGGCCTCGCTCGGAGTGGCGGGCCGCCCTAGCTCCTCGCAATGGAGGCGGTTCGTCCCGGCCATGTTGTTCTGGTTGCTGGCCCTGTTCAGCCGCGAGACGGGGATCATTTTCCCGGCGATCATCGTCCTGCTGGACTTGTGCTTCGGGGGTTGGCGGCATGTCATCCGCCGATGGCCGGTGTATGTAGCCGTCGGTATCCTGTCGGCGGCTTTCCTCTACTACCGCTTGTTCGTGTTCTCCGTGGATGCGGTACCGCCGGTCTACTTCAGCAAACCAAGCGGGCTTGAGTACGTGCCTTGGGCGGTGGGCAAAATACTGACCTGTCTGTTCTCGGAAGTGTTCTACACGCCCATGGTCATGGGCTTGTCTACGCTGAGGAATCTCTCGCCGGAGATTATTCTCGCTTATGCCGTCGTCGTGGTGTTGACCGGCCTGATTCTGTGGTGGTACTTCTGGGCGTCGCGAGGGCATTGTGGCCGATGGTTCTGGTTCCTATGGACCCTGGGTGCCTTCGCCCCGGTGATCCCCGTGTTTACTGCCCCGCATTTCGCCTATCTGCCGACGATTCCGTATGCCGTCATGATGGCCCTGATGCTGAGGCGGCTGCCCGGGCGATGGCGGCACGCGGTGACCACGTTGATCATCCTCGCGACGGTCTGGTCGTTCGGGGTCTACCGGTTCATCTACCGCGGTACGGTGCGGGCTGAGCAGCTGGTGCATGCGGATATGCTCTTCGAGGCTTGGCCGCCGCCGCCGGGCACCCGAGCGTTTTTCATCAACCTGCCGGTTGCCAACGCGTACGCCGGGCTGGTTCTTCGGGAAGCCTGGCAGGCCGAGGGTTTCGAGGGCTACACCCTGACGCTGGCGACCCACACGCTGATGATGGATCGCTCGAGCGTGGTGGAGCGTACGGGCCCACGCGAACTGACCATTTCGATTGCGCCGCCGGGTTACTTCACCGGTCTGACCGGTGGGATGTTCCTGAAGGTGCTGCGGCCGAGCGGCAGACTGGACGCGGGAACCACGGTCAAGAGCAAGGAGTTAGACGCGACCGTGCTTGAAGCCGGCGGCGACGGCGTTCTCAAGCTGAGGTTCACATTTCCCAAGCGGTTGTCTGAGACTGACTACTACTTCTATGTGGGGTCGCCCGAGCGACCTGCGTACCGCCTGAGATTCGATACCGTCCCGGTCAATCTCGAGGGGAGCCGATACGGTGATCTCTTCGCTTCCGCTCGGTCATCCGATCCTGCGGCGCGAGACAAGGCTCGCCGCGAGATCCACGACCTGACGCGGCCGTTGGCGATCCAAACGGCCAGCCCTTTGCAGCAACGCCTTGCCGGTGCCGCGATCATGTCCGACGGCGATCTGGATTTGATCGAGGAGTGGTGGGAGCAGATGGACGCTCCCCGGATGATCGAGGAGAATCGCCGCTGGCGAGAGCAGCACGCCACCATGTTGGCTGAACGCGGGCACTTCCTCAAGATCATGGAGATCGTCGGACGGATCGTCAGGTCGGATTTGTTCCTCACTGGAGGCAAGAAGTTATGAGTGATGAATAGAGGTCACTTGCTGCTCCGTTCGCTACTCATGACTGATCTTGCAGCTCTTCGATCGCCCTGCACGCTGGTTCCGCCGGATTCACGTGGCGCAGCCGTTCGGCGCACTCCTTGCATCGGGCAGCCACTTCGGGAGACTCCAGCAGGGTGTGGAGCCGCTCGGCCAGGAGCGGGGCCTGATACTCCTCCCTGCGGATCGTCAGCAGGGTGCCCAGCCTCTTGAATCGGGCGGCGTTGTCCGGTTGATCCAGGCCGAAGGGGATCGCCAACTGGGGCACGCCCGCGGCCAGGGCCAGCGAGCCGGTGCCGATTCCACCGTGGTGGACGATCGCCGCAGCCCTCGGCAATGCCGCCTTGAACGGCAGGAACTCGAAATGCCGCACGCCGTTGGGCAGTGTCTCGGGCAGGAACTGTCGATAGGGCGTCAACAGGATGCCTCGCCGGCCAAGGATGCGGCAGGCTTCGGCTGATGCCTGCAGGAACCACTGCACGTCGTGGAGCGGGGATCCGGATGAGAAGATGATCGGCGGAGTGCCTTCACTCAGGAACGCCTCGGCGTCGGGGGGCATCGAAATGGCCTCGGCCCCGTCGTACATGGGAAACCCCGTCAGCAGGACCTGGGCCGGCCAGTCTGGCTGCGGTGGGGCGAACCAATCGGGGAACAGACCGATCACCCGTTGCGGCGAGTTGTACCACTCCTTGAGAATCCGGCGAACGGGGGGCAGTCCCAACTCGGCGCGGAATGCATTGATCGGAGGGCCGATGACGCGGTCTACCAGGGCGTCCACGATGCGGTAGGTCACCGGCCGCAGAAATCGGGGGATCAGGTGAAAACGGGGCAGGGCGGACATCACCGGAGGCTGATGAATGCTCCGGAGCATGAGCGGGTAGACGTGAACCGTCGCCAGGGGCACGCCGAGCTCGTCGTGGGCGATGCGCGCCCCGAAGGCTCCGGGGCAGGCGGCGACCACCGTCTCGCCGGGCACGTAGCAGTCGCGAATGCAGGCGTACCAGCGCGGCAGCGTTTTGGGCAGGATTTCCCGGGCCAGGATCTCGAAACTGGCGGCTGCGTTTTTGAGCTGCGGATTCGGAGTGTCCGAGCCGGTGGCAAACTGGATGCCGAGTGGCTCGAAGTCGAGTCCTGCCCGACGGGCGTGCCGGTCGTAGCGGTCTTCGGTGAAGAGTGTCACCTTGTGACCGCGAGCCTTGAGCGCCCGTCCCAGCCAGACGAAGGGGTACACGTCCCCGTCGGTGCCGAAAGGTATCAGCAGAACATGCATCAGCGATCCGCTCCCGCAAGATGCTCGACGGCCGCACAGGCCTGACTCAGAGGATCTGTAAGCCGGAGTCTGCTCGCCAGCTCGCGGCACTGAGCGAGAACAGTCGGCCTGTCGATCAACTCAGCCAGCAACCGGGCGGCCGCCTCGGCGGTGTATTCATCAGGATGCAGGCTCCGACCGACACCGAGATGTTCGAGCCGGGCGGCGTTATCGGGCTGGTCAAGACCCAGGGGGGTGATCAACTGGGGAATCCCGGCGGCCATGGCCTGTGACAGGGTACCGATTCCCCCGTGATGGACCATGGCAGCGCATCGTGGCAGGAGCCGGCGGTACGGGAGATAGTCGAAGTGGCGGACGTTGTCCGGCAGGTTGGGGGGAACATGATCGCGGAACCGGGTCATCAGGATGCCTCTTCGGCCGAGCATCCGGCACGCGTCCATCGAAGCGGCGAAGAAACCCGGCCAGTCGCCGACATTGGAGCCGGTACTGAAGACCAGGGGCGGATCGCCGGCTGCAAGGAAGGTCTCGGCCTCCGGGGGCGTGGGTTGGTGATCACCGGCGTCGTACAGCGGAAACGTGGTCATCAGGGTCTGGGGAGGCCAGTCCGGCTGGGGGGGGGCGAACCAATCAGGGAACATGGCGATGATCCGTCGGGGGGAGTTCCACCAGTCGGCCATGATTCGTCGGACGGGGGCCAGGCCCAGCTCGGCCCGGAAGCTGTTGATTCCGGGGCCGAGTTTCCGATCCAGAACGGTGTCGAGCAGCCGGAACGTCAAGGGTCGAATGAAGCGCGGGATCTTCCTGAGTCGTGGCAGCGCCGGGATGACCGGGGGGGCGTGGGATGAACGAAGCATGAGCGGCTGAAGGTGGATGCTGGCCAGGGGGACGCCGAGTTTCTCCTGGGCGACTCGGGCTCCAAAAACCAGCGGGCAAGCGACGACCACCGTCTGGCCGGGCTGGTAGCGATCGGCAATCGACTTGAAGGTGGGGCGGAGCATGGCCGGGACGACGACGCCCGCGAAGAATGCGAAGCTGGCCTTCTCGTCGCCGCAGTGCGGATTGTTGAAGGCATCGAGGTACTCCTGGCGGCTGCCCAGTGGGGCGAACCCGAGGCCGGCACCGCGGACCCGTTGCTCGAAGAACTCGCTGACGATGACGGTGACTCGGTGGCCGCGGTCGCGCAAGGCGCGGCCCAGCCCCACATAGGGCAGAACGTCGCCGGCGCTGCCAAAAGGCAACAGCAATACGTGCATGCGCGGTTCCCGAGCACAATGACTTATGGCCGTCTCGCCCGATCGCCCGCAGGGCCGGGGTCGGTTGATCGCCACCGACCGGGCACTTTACCACGTCGCCGGACGATTTCACACCTCGGCTTCTGTTCTGCGGATCGGCGGTGATCATGAGATCATGATGGCCAGGCGGTCGGGTTCTCGTGAATGCCGCTAAGCGACAAAAGCGGAGGGGGAACAGCCGGTTGTCACGCGTGCGGCTCCGCCGCCCAGCTGTTCGGTCAGCAGGCAAGCTTCATCCAGAGGGTCGGACATCTTGATCCTGTGAGCCAGCATGCGGCAGTTGGCGGCAGTCTCCTTGGATCCGAGGAGGCGGCGCAGCCGGTCCGCTACCTCCGCTCCGCGGTAGCGTCCGGGGTGCAGGGCGTCGCCCACGCCCAGGCGAATGAGACGAGCCGCGGTGTCGGGCTGATCGTTGCAGATCGGCATGACTAGCTGTGGGATGCCGGCGGCCATGGCTTGGGCGGCTGATCCGATGCCCCCGTGATGGACCAGGGCGGCGGCCTGCGGCAGTAGGCGGCTGAATGGGAGATAGTCGAAATGCCGGACTTCGGGAGGCAAGGACTTCGGGACCTGCTCCGGAAACCGGGTGAGCAGAAGACCGCGACGGCCAAGCAACCGGCAGGCTTCGATCGAGGCCTGGAAGAACCAGCGGACCTCTTGGATCGGCGAGCCCGGCGTAAACACGATCGGAGGGTCGCCCGCGTCGAGGAACTCGCGGACTTCGCTGGGTAAAGGTTCTATCTCGCCTCCGTCATAACGCGGGAATCCGGTGAGCCGCACCTGCCGGGGCCAGTCACGCTGCGGCGGACTGAACCACTCCGGGAACAGCCCGATGATCCGGTCAGGCGAGTCCCACCAATGAGAGACAAACCGGCGGATCGACGGCAGGTTCAGGCGAGCTCGGAACCGGTTGATGGCCGGTCTCAGCATGCGATCGAAAACCGTCAGGTCGATCAAGGTGTAGGCCACCTTGCGCCATCGCCAGGGTATCCACTGCATGACCGGGAACTCCGAGAGCACGGGCGTTCGGTACACGCTCCGCAATCCGGAAGGGACGGTGTGGATGGTGACCAGCGGCAGGCCCAGCCTCTCCTGGGCGATCCTTGCCCCGAACGCGTTCCAGCTGGCAGCCGCCACTGTCTCCCCAGGGACGTAGTGCTCGGCGACACGCTCGTAGATGGGCTCGAGGGTTAGGGGAACGACGCGCTCCGCGAAGGCCCGGAAGGCTTGCCGGTGATGCCACAGCTCGCCGTCACGGATGATGCTCCGGTACTCCTCGGCGGTGCCCAAAGGCGCGAAATCAAGCCCGGCTTGACGCACCTGCCGCTCGAAGTAGCCGCTGGTGATCGTGGTCACGCGATGGCCGCGAGCTCGAAGACGCCGGCCGAGCCCAAGATAGGGATGGACGTCACCGGCGGTCCCCAGCGTCACCAGAAGAACATGCATGGAGGGCATTCTAACTGAACTAACTGGCTCGGGCTACCCGCCGAGCCGGGCTAAGTGGAAGACCTTCGATGATCTCGCAGGTCGCCGACAGGGGGTTCGCACTTCTGAGTCTGACCGCCGCATTCCTGCATGCGTCGGCCACCGACCTGACCCCCAACAGCTTGTTGAGACAGCGGGCGACCACCGTGGCCTGGTAGTCCCTGGGCTTGATGGCCAGGGCCACTCCGAGACGCAGCAGGCGGGCGGCGTTGTCCGGCTGGTCGTTGGTGAAGGGCATGACCAGCTGAGGAATGCCGGCCGCCAAACCCTGGGCCAGCGTGCCGATTCCGGCATGATGGACCAATGCAGCAGATTTGCCTAGAATAAAGCTAAACGGTATGTAGTCGAAATGCCGAACCGTGGCCGGCAGCGATCTGGGGACTTGCGTACGGTCCCGGGTAAGCAGAATACCCCGCCGGCCACACGCGACACAGGCCTTGACCGAGGCATCAAAGAACCAGTCCCAGTTCTGGATGGGGGAGCCGGGGGTGAAGACTATGGGCGGCTCGCCGGCGGCGAGGAACTCCTCGACGCCGGGTGGGATGGGCTCGACCTCGCCAGCGTCACACAACGGGAAACTGGTGAGCCGTGTCTGGGCGGGCCAGTCGGGTTGCGGCCGGCCGAACCAGTCGGGGAACAGGCCGATCACCCGCTGCGGCGAGTTCCACCACACGCCCAGGATTCGCCTGACGGGGGGCAGACCGAGCTTCGAGCGGAAGGCGTTGATTGGCGGGCCCAGGAGCCGATCCGCCACCAGGGCATCGGCCAGATCGAAAACGGCTCGCTTCCAGAGTCTGGGCATCCACGGCCGTACTGGCAGACCTGAGACCAGCGGGGACTCGTATTCGCTTCGGAACATCTCCGGCTGCAGGTGGACGGTGGCCAACGGAATGCCCAGTTTGTCGTGTGCGATTCTGGCCGCAAAGCCAAATCCGCAGGCGGCGATGACCGTATCGTTGGGTACGTATCGCTCGACAATGGCCTCGTAGGTGGGAGGCAGCATCTGGGGAACCACACGTTGTGCAACGACTTTGAAGTACCGCTTGGGATGCCAGATGTTCGGGTCGTTGATGACCGCCTGATATTCCTTTTCCGTGCCGAGACCGCAGAAATCGAGACCTATGCGTCGCACCAAAGCCTCGAAGTAGCCGCTGGTGATGATCGTGACCCGGTGACCGCGAGCCTTGAGCCCGCGTCCCAGCCAGATGTGAGGGTACACATCCCCCGGAGTCCCCACCGGTACCAAGATGACGTGCATGAGCGCTTCCCAAAGAGCCGAGGGCGGAGTTCCCTGACGAGCGTGCGTCCCTCATGATGCATGCGGGCCCCGCCGCCGACACAACGCCCTGATATACAGGATCATGAAGCGTCCAGCAATGCCGCCGCAAAGTCGTCCATGAGGCGGTTCATGGATGCAGGCGTGATCCGCGACTCCAGGAAGGTCGAGGTCACGTGGAGCTGGCCATGGATCAGGTTGAGGTCGATCGCGAATCCTGACAGGGGAGGCGGAATACCCAGTCCATAGGTATGGGCCTTGTTGGCGCCGCAGAACGTCGGGAGCAGCGTGGGGGCGTCCGCGGAGAAGCCTACCTGCAGCGATGGAGGCGTACCGAAGGCTACTGGGAGGGCGGATTCCCGCTCCGGGTTCATGTTCTGATACATGGCCTCGGTCAGGACGGCTGGTGGGAGCCTGGAGATCAGCTTCACGAGAGCCAAGTGGCGTCGGATTCCGTCGCCGGACACGATCTGCTCGGTTTGATGGCGCAGAAGGGCCGCCACCGCCTTGCGGTCCTCGACCATCCTGGCTGGAACACGCAACAGGAGGCCGCTGAAGAGGTTGTGGCAGACGGGCGATCGCTGACGGCGTTTGCGGTGGTCGAGCACGTTGAGCGTGGAGTAGGTGGCGCCCGGGGGAGGCGGCGAGGGCATGGCCCGGTGCATGGCCCGCAGCGCACTGGCCCGCACGAAGTCGCCGTACTGGGCGAAACCGCAGACACGCAAGGCGGCTTGCTGCGTCTGCCGGGTTTGCTCGGCGGAGAAGAACCGTCTGATGTGGCGGATACGCCCGATGGGCCGTCGCACCCGTCCGGCGGGAAGCCACTGGTCATGGCTCGGGATCCCCTTGGACCTGGTGCGGTCTTTGGCCAAGAGTCTGACCTGACCGAGAAGGGTAGGGATTGCGATAAGGGCCTCGAAATCGCGTCGCTCGTCGTCGCCGGAAGGCCGGATACTGGCCAGGTCGGGTTTCTCACGGTAGATCCGGTCGATGTCCTCGGCGAGGAGAATCATCCCGCGGACGTCCATGAACGCGTGAGGCCAGCGAATCACGACCCGGTCGCCATCCGGCAGCCCGCGAAAGACGTGGAACTGCACGGGTGGCAGGGTAATCAGGTCCATGGGTTCGTGGAGCAGGTCCTCGCCCTGGCGGATCCATTCCTGTTCGGTGGGTGGATCGAGAGAATGGACGCGGACCACGCGGTCCAGGTCTGGCGGTGCAGCCTCCAGCCGCCAGCGCGGCGTTCCGGTAACGGGGTGGCGGTCCAGCCGGGAGCCCACGGCGGGATACAGGCGGTAAATGGCCAGCAGCGTGCGTTTGAGTCCCTCCGCATCGATGGGCCCGATCATGTCCAGATGGACCTGGATGTGGATGCCCGGCAGCCCCAGGCGTCTCAACGCCCGGTCGTAGGCGAAGAACACGCGGTCCTGGGGGTTGAGTTCCGCGAAGCGGGCCATCGGGGTCTCAGCAGGCCTCCATTATTGCGGGGCGGCGGTTAGAGGCTGAAGCGGGTTGCGAGATTGCGTTCCCTCGGCCGCAGGTCGATCTTCGGGGCACTCGATGGTGTAGCCGGTCTCGGCGGCCTGGGTGCCGCAGAGCGCCCTGATCGCCCGCTGGTGGTCGTGGGAGAGGTTCTTACCCCGCCCGACCGAGCTGGTATCCACCGGCTTGGGAGCCTTGAACAGCACTTCCGGCGCGCCGATACCGCCGAAGCCCGGAGGCATGTGCTTGTGGTCTATCATCCGTTCGTGATAGGGCATGCCGACGCTTTCACAGATCCGCATCATCGCCGAGGCAGGATCCTGGACCAGGTCTTCGTAGCGAACGATGAACAGCCTGCGGTCCCTGGCCCAGTCCATGAAGTGAGCCCAGTTCCGGGCGGCCCAGCGCACGATGTGTTCGTCGTCGGTGAAGCGTGGTACGGATGGCCACATCAGGCGGATCAGCACGCCGGTGTAGCCGAAGAACAGCTTGTTCAGCAGTTTCAGCGTGGAGGCGATCGTGTCGCACGGATGCCGGGTGATGGCGATGATCGGGTGCCCGGCGGCGGCGAATCCGTCCAGGAGCTCAAAGTTGGCCCAGGGCTTGTTCAGCTCCAGCTCGTGGAAGCACTCTTTCATGACCAGATAGTTCATCTGGTTGGCCCGGGCCAGGTCCTTCAAATAGGTGAAGTACTCATCGTAGTTGCGCACCCGAGGCATGGGGACACGGACCATGCCGGCCCGTTTCAACAGCGACCTGAACCAGTACTTCAGCGCCCAGTGGGGAAGGAGGTCGTCGAGGTGAAAAGGCTCGCTCAGGGACAAAACCTTGTCGCCGCCGCCCATGAGCTTGGCCAGCAGCGTGGTGCCTGTCCGTGGCGGACCGACGATGAAGATCGGCTTGACGTCCGGCATCATAGTATCTACGCGGTCAGCAGCCTCTAAAACCGCAGCTTAACTGGCCCGGGTGCCATCGTCAATCGGTTGTCGGCGGCCGGACCACAGCTGATGTGAAATCTCGGGCTGCCCCGTGCCCGGCTCTCGAGGAGTCCCTTCCTGGTCGACCGGGTCTTCGCGGCAGGGGTCGTCCCGATATCTTGCCTCTGCAGCCGAGGGAAAAACCTGGAGTTGCCGCCCTGAAACAGCGGCGTTCGCGTTGATGATGCCTAGTCGTGGATCCTGGCCGCAGATCCTGCCGCGACGAGCGGAGTGTCGGCCAGGGACGGGCGGCGGCTCTGCTGTCGCCGCGCATCTTGCGTGACCGGCTTCTCGACGCACTCGTCTTCAGAAACATGCGGACAAGGGGCCAAGCAGTGCCAGACTGACGATTCCCACCGCGGTCAGGGCGATCGCCAGGATCGCCGGCCACTTGTCCAGGTCCCTGGCGAGTCCCAGCGTCCCGAGGATCAGCGCAATCGGAAGGGTGACGATGGTGAGGCATCCTCCAAGGATGCCGCGTGGGTCACCTCAGCCAGGCTTGAGGAAATGCTGGGCGAACAACGCAACGACGCCGATGCACGAGAAGACGATTGCCCTCTTGCCAAATCGAGCTTTCATGGCTTCGTGTTACTCCATTCTGCCCCAAGACGCCGCACGCGGCCTCAACCGCTCACTCCGACGCGAAGGTAGCGTGTGTTGTTCACCCGCCGGGTAAGCCCGGTGCGGTCAAAGTAGTCCAAGAGCGGGAGAGCGAACTTGCGGGTCGTATCCAGCAAGTACTTGAACCTGACGCTTTCCAGACGCCCCTGGTCGCGGATGAAGTCTACCAGAAGCTGGCGGGCCTTCGCCACGGCTTGGTGATGGAAGACCATGTCCGGACCGACGCGGGTGAGCCGGTTCTGCTGCAGCAGAATCCTGATGGCCGGCGCCACCTGGTCGATGGCCGCGCCGGTGAGCCTCGCCAGTTCCTCGGGCTCGGGAGGGCTGAAGAGACGTTCGAGGAACAGCGTCTCGATCTGTTCGATGAGTCGCCGCTGATCGTCGGTGAACTGTTCGCGGTGGCCGGCCAGAGCCAGGCTCTGGCTGCGCCGGACAAGAGTACCGGACGCGAGAGACAGCTCGACGATGTCCTTGAACAACTCCCTGGACCATCCGGTCAGGCCGTGCAGCTCATCGGCATCGGGCCCCGGTCGTTCGGGTGCACGCCGGTGAAAGTCTTCGAGCAGGCTCGCCAGCCGCCGGCTCAATTCGGCGGTCGTGTGGCGATGTGCGTATCGCCCGGAGGTCAGCCTGAGGACGCTCCCCCCCTTCGCGAGATCGGCGAGGATGGCCTGCAGCCGGGAAAGCGGCACCTTGGCCCGGCGGGCAAGCTCGGCCTCGGTGGCCGAATGATCGGTGGCTCGTCTGATACAGTATTCAACAAAGCGATTCCCGTCGCCGACCGCCTGAGCGCGTTCGGCCAGATCCTGGAGGAGCTCCGGCCGGCCTCGCCTGGCTCGTTGGGAGACGCCCTCAATGATCGTTCCACCGCCGATCGTCTGGACCGGCGACAAGGACCGGAGGATGAACCGATCGCCGGGGGCGGCCACCAGCGGTCGAGATGACCGGACCTGGACCAGCCCCTGTTCCCCGGACTTCATCCGCTCGGAATCCAGAAGGTAGACGGTGGCCATGACCTCGGAGGTTCCGGTGTGCAGCTTGACCTGCGATGCGTTCTTGAGCTGGGTACGTTCGTGCGGGAGAAGCTGCAGGTGACAGAAGAACCACTGCTGGGCCTCGAAGAAACCGGGGACGGCCACGGTGCAGCCCCGGTCGATGGCGTGGTGGTCCCACTGCCGCACGTTGAGGGCGACGCACTGGCCGGCCACGGCGGCGTCTCCCGGGTGCTGGTAGACCTGGATGGCGCTGATCCGCCCGGTCAGTTCTTCGGGAAGCAGGGTGACTTCGTCTCCGATCCGGGCGGTGCCTGAAACCGGAATGCCGCTGACCACGGTGCCGAAGCCCTTGATGGAGAAGGTCCGCTCGATCGGCATTCGGAACACGCCGTCGGTGGGCTTGCGGCGAAGACGGGCCACCAGGTCCTGAAGGGCGGTGACCAGCTCGCCGAAGCCGTCGCCGTTCAGGTTGGATACGCCGACAATGGGGGCGTTCTCCAGGAAAGTGCCGCCCAGGAAATCGCGGATCTCGGACCGGACCCTTTCGGCCTGCTCACCCGGCACGCGGTCGATCTTGGTCAAGGCCACCACGCCCGCCTGAGTACCCAGCAGCGTGAGAATGTCGAAGTGCTCGCGGGTCTGGGGCATGATCCCGTCGTCGGCGGCAATGACGAAGATCACCCCATCGATTCCGCTGGCTCCGGCGACCATGGTCTTGATGAAGTGCTCATGTCCAGGGACGTCCACGATACCGACCTGCGTGCCGGCTACCGTGCAGGGGGCAAAGCCCAGCTCGATGGACATGCCCCGTTCTTTCTCCTCTTTCAGGTGATCCGTGTCGCAGCCGGTCAGGTTCTTGACCAGCGCGGTCTTGCCGTGGTCGATATGGCCGGCGGTGCCCAGCGTGATGTTGATCCGCTCCATCTGGTTACCTCAAGCCTGGCAGGCCGCGACCACGGTCTCGATGAGCGGCTGCTCGTCGTCGGCAAACAGGGTGCGGGAATCGATCAGGACCCGGCCCGCGTGGGTGCGGGCAAAGACCGGCGGTTGCCCGAGTCGCATGCGGCGGGCCAGCTCTCCGGCCTCCATTCGCACCGGGGCAATGGCCACCACCGTGGTGGCCAGCTTCTGCTCCGGCAGGGATCCGCTGCCCATCTGCGAGAAACCAGCTTCGGTCGTCACCTTCGCCTCGGACAGGCGAGCGGCCAGGGCAAGAGCAATCCGGTCGGCCTGGGCGGCGACATCAGTTGGCTCGCGCATGAGCATCGCCAGGGTCGGCACTTCACGAAAGGCACGGCACTCGTCGAGGAACAGAGCAAGCGTGGCCTCCAGGATCGCCAGGGTCACCTTGTCCACTCGGACGGCTCGGGCCAGAGGGTTCTTGCGTACCTGGGTAATGAGCTTCGCCTGGCCCAGGATGATCCCGCCCTGGGAGGCGCCGATCAGCTTGTCGGCGCTGCAAGTGATGATGTCCGCCCCGGTGGCGACGGAGTCGGCCAATCTGGGCTCGGGCTCGAAACCGAATCGGGCGAAGTCGATCAACGCCCCCGCGCCCAGGTCATCGATCAGCGCCAGTCCGTGGTCGTGGGCGATTCGCTCCAGATCCGCCAGCGGAACCTCGGCGGTGAAACCCTGGATGCGGTAGTTGCTCGGATGCACCCGCATGATGGCCACGGTTTCGGGCGTGATCGCGCTCTCGTAGTCGCGGGCGTGTGTCTTGTTCGTCGTTCCGACTTCGACGAGCCTGGCCCCGCTGGCGGCCATGACATCGGGCAGGCGAAACGAGCCTCCGATCTCGACGAGTTGCCCGCGAGAGACGATCACTTCGCGGCCCTTGGCGAGCGTACTAAGCACGATCATCGTGGCGGCCGCGTTGTTGTTGACTACGGTGGCCGCTTCGGCTCCGGTGAGTCGCTGGAGGAGCCATTCGATGCGCTCGTCTCGCCGCGACCGCTGGCCGGTCTCGGTGTCGATTTGCAGGACCGAATAGCCCTGCAACTCGCGTCCCACCTGGTCGAGGGCTGCCTTGGCCAGTACGGCGCGTCCCAGCCCAGTGTGCAGAATGATCCCCGTCGCATTGATCGCACGGCGGTAGTGGGGGCCGGTTGCAGTGCGGGCCATCTCCAGGACGCGGGCGATGACGCTGCCGCGGATGGCGTCAGAGGCAGTGCCACATTGGGTGCCGGCCAGGAGTCGTTGCCTGGCCTCGCTGACCGCGACGCGAACGGCCTCGACCACGATCTGGCGAGGCAGCCGGGCCAGGCAGTCCTGCAGCTCGGTTTCCTGGAGGAGAGCATCAACCGAGGGCAGGGAACGCAGTGTATCTTGGCGCGAAGCCGGCATGGTTCTGCTCTCCGTTCAGCCGAGAGGCCCGGTCAGCACGAGCGACGAGCGGTCCGGCTCCTCAGGCAGGGGCGGGATGTTGACGCCCGGGCGCTCGCCGGCTGGGTCCTCACGCTCGGAAGCGGCCTGCCTCTGATTCTACAAGCCGGAGGAGGGGAATGCGACAGGCACGCGCTTCGCAGGAATCCGGATCTCCGTTTCGCAGGGTCGCCGCTCGATTGACCTTGGTCTCACGGGCCGGTAGGATGGCAATGGGTTCCCTTGCTCCCGGCCGTACCGTAAGAGTCGTCCTTAGCTGGAGAATGCACGTGAGGCCCATCCGCCGAGTGCTGATCACGGTAGGGTTTCTGGCCGCGACCTTCTCTCCCGTATGGGCTCAGGAGTGGGTCCCGCTGGAGAAGAAAGAGGTCAAGGAGCGGCGTTCGCTGCTCGGTGGGGGGAGTCAGTGGCTGGGCAAGACGAGCGGCAAACCGGCTCGACTCAAGGGCCTGCCTGAGGAAATGGGCACGAAGCTGAGCTACTTCTCCGCCAGGATCGGCGGCAAGCAGACTTGGCTGGTGATCGGAACGCCGCCGGCCGGCTCCAAGCCCAGGACTTCGCCCAGGTTCATCGCCGACACGAACCAGAACGGCGACCTGTCCGACGAGAAGATCGTCGCCGGACGCAAGAAGCGCGAGGGCGGGTGGCTGTTCGGGCGGACGGTGGACCACTACGGACCGCTGACGTTCAAGCCGGCCGATGACGCGGACTCGGCGGATGTAGAGCTGACCTTCCAGTACTACGGTGCAGACGGGCTGGCGGCCTCTCCAGCTTTCGAACGCGCGGGCGACATCACCGTCGACGGCCAGGAGTATCATCTCATCCTCTCCGACGGCAATGCGGACGGCCGGTTTGACGGCTTCTACGGGCCGTCCAAGAAGCAGAGCCAGGAGGAAGAGGCTGATTCGAAATGGACGGTGTTTTCCGAGTTTGACGCCATTTCGATCACGCTGAAGGACGCCAAACCCGCGGCGGAAGACGCCGTGATCTACCGCTTCTGGGATACGCCGCCCTTGACCAAGACTCTGCGTCTCAAGGACGTCTACTACCAGGTGGGGGTCAAGCCGGACGGCTCAGCGATTCGCCTCGCCAAGACGGAGTTGCCGGTGGGCACGCTGGACGTGGGGTGCGCCGATGCCTACCTCACGCTCTTCTCCGAGTGCGGTCTCCAGGAGCTGCAGGGCTCCGGCGGAAAATGGAGGCTGCCTGCGGGCAGGTACGTCTGCTGGTCGCTGGGCCTTCGGCTGACGGACGAGGCCAACGTCGTCTGGACGCTGCAGGGCTCAGGGGATATGGGCAAACTCGGTGAAATCGTCATCGAGCCCGACAAGACAGTCGCCCTCAAGATGGGGCCACCGCTGAAGGTCAAGACCGAAGCTCGGCAGATCAGCGGGTTGTTCAGCAGGAATCGCTACGTGAGCATGGGGCTCACCGGTCAGGCCGGCGAGAGCTACAGTCACGGAGCCTACAAGAACAGGTGGCGCCTGCCGCCTCCCAAGCTGAAGATCCTGGACCAGAGCGGCCAAGTCATGGCCAACGGCCAGTTCGAGTATGGCTGAGGTGGTACCTGCCAGTACTCGTGGCGAGTACCCAAGAGCTTCAAAGGCAAGTTCCGCGTCGAAGTGGCCCCCAATCTGGGCCCGTTCAAGGTTGACGTCGCCAGCAACAGCGATGAGTGGCACGCGGTGAGCAAGTGAGCGCCCGGCCGAGCCTCTCGGGGTCCGCGCGTTCTTGTCAGGCGGTGGGGCGTTGTCCTCGGTGTCTCTGCCGGGAAGGCTGGCTGTTGCCGGTGTTTTGCGTCCCCCGATGCTGAAAGGCCCGGTCAGTGGTCGGTGACCGGGGTTCGGGGTTCGGTGATGTGCCTTTGCGTCACTCATGTCGGGGAGACGAAGCGTCGGTCGACGGAGCTTGCTTCACCCGGGGAATGGGCGACCCTGAGACGCACATCTGGCGATGGCCATCGCCGGTTCGCTGGCGCCATGGTTGCAGCCGCCCTGCTCCCGATCCTTCTCTGCCCGGTAATCGCTCGAGCGTTGGCCAGCGAGAGGAAGCTCGTCCTGGCCTGCAGAGTGGACAACGACCTGTGCCAGGTTCTGGAGGCCTCGGGCATCACCTGCCCGCGCTACGATGCCGCCGGACGGGCCGTCGGCGAAGCCCCCTCGGGCGCGACGGTGATGATCCTGGCGGACGGCTACCCCGAGCAGACGACCGAACTTGGCCCAGCTTTACTGGAGAAGGCTGCCGCCAAGGACATCCGCCTGTATGTCGAGTATCCAAGGGCCGTTCCGGGTCTCGAGGTCGGCCCGCCGCGAGAGACGCAGTGGGAACGCGTGGTCGTCTCGACCGACGTGTTCGGCCCGGCCCTGCCACGGCTGCGCATTCTCATGGTACACGGTTGCCGTTTCATTCCCACGACGAGCGTGGACTCCCTGCTCGTGGCCGGTCGCGTCGCGGGTTTCGACCAGGCGGTGTTCGGACTGCCCAGCCAACTGTCTCCCATCCTGTTCGAACTGCCGCAACGGCGTCTGGTTGTCGCGACCACCAAGTTGAGCGCCTTCTTGACCGGTCGCTATGCCCCGGCGAGCGACTGGCAGGTCTTCTGGCAGCAGATGCTCGGGCGACTCACCGATCGCCAAGCCATCCCGCTCCGGGTGACGCCGATCGTGACCCCCGCGTACGGTCCGGCCGATCCGCTTCCCGCCGACGTCGAGAGACGCAGCCTTGCAGCCTTCACCCGGTGGGCGGTTGACGCTCGGCTGCTCGTGCACTCATCCCGCCAGGCCGAGATCCACCGGCTTCTGACCGCCAATGTGGAAGCGGCCGCGGCCCCCGGGCCTGGCGCTCCCAGCGGTGACGGTAGTCTTGGCCTGCTCGAGGGATTCGAGTCGCTGATCGCCTGGGATGGCAGCCAGAAGCAAAGGCTTCCGCTGCGGTGTGACTGCCACGCGGAGATGGCCGCCTGCATGGCCCTGGACTGGGCTGTGAACCACAATGCCGGCAGTCGCAGGATCGCCGAGAACCTGCTGGACTTCGTCTTCTTCAAGTCGGAGGCCATGCGCGGCCCACGCGGCGATCCAACTCATCCGGCATTCGGCCATGTGGCTTGGGGATTGATCGCCCCGGCCTGGCAGATCGCCCATTACGGCGACGACAACGCCCGGGTCGTGGAGGGCGCGATCGTGGCCGCCGCCTGCCTGAAGTCGGATCGCTGGGATGAGCCGATTCTTCGAGCCTTGTTGGCCAACCTGCGAACCACCGGGAGACTCGGCTTCCGGGGCGAGCGGATCGACATCGCCCCCCTCGAGCGACGCGGCTGGAGACCCTACCATGATGCCGACACAGTCGATCTCTGCGCCCACTACGAGGCGGCTCTGTGGGCCTGCTTTCTGTGGGCGTATCAGCACACCAATCACCTGCCGTTCCTCGACAAGGCGAAAACCGGGATCCGCCGGATGATGGAAGCCTACCCCGGCCGTTGGCGATGGCAGAACAACCTGGAGCGCGTCCGCATGGTCCACTGCCTCGCGTGGCTGGTCCGCGTGGAAGACACCCCGGAACATCGAGACTGGCTCAAACGGATGTGCACCGATCTGCTCGCCTGTCAGGATCCCGCCACCGGAGCGGTCGCCGAGGTCATCGGAGCCAAAGGCTCCGCCCACTTCCTGCCGCCGACGAGCAACGAGGAGTACGGGACTCGCGAAATGCCCATCATTCAGGACAGCGGCGATCGGGCCAGCGACCAACTCTATGTCACCGGCTTCACGCTGCTGGTTCTGCATGAAGCGAACGCCGTTCTCGGCGATCCCGGGCTCCAGACGGCCGAAGACAGGTTGGCGGAGTATCTCTGCCGCATCCAGGTTCGCGCCGATCGGATTCCGTACCTCAACGGTGGATGGTTCCGGGCATTCTGCTTCGGGCGATGGGAGTACTGGGCAAGCTCGGGTGACGCGGGATGGGGAGCCTGGAGCATGGAGGCCGGATGGGGCCAGGCCTGGGCCGCGGCGACCATGGGCTTGAGGGCGTTGAACACAACCGTCTGGGATCTGACCGGCGACAGCAAGATCGATCGGCATCTGCCCGCCGTTCAGCAGCTCATGGCGGTGAACAAGGGCGGCCCGTGGCGATCGACGACACAGCCTGACCCTGTGTCTCGGCCCCCAGAATGAGATTGCGGCACACGCGGGTGGCGCATGGAGGCAAACGAAGAAGTGATGTCCGCGATCGTCCAGAATCGGTTCGTCTGCCGCTCTCCGTACTCCTGCCGGATGGGTGAGAGACGGGTTCGTGACAGTTTCGGCAGCCGGACTCCCTGGTCGCCTGCGCTCATCCGCGCGGTGGGTGCCCTGGAGGGCGCCCGCCCGGTCGGGTATGCGTTTCTTCCTTGTTCACGCTGACATGGTCTTGTCGTCACAGTATCATCTTTGCGAGGAGTCACGGTCATGAAGAGAGTCGAGGGTATCGATCTGGGAAGCGTTCAAGCCGTGTACACGGGCTCCGAATGGAGGCTCTGGGAACTTCTGATGGGCGAGCAGATACACATCGGTGGGCTGGTATCGTCACAGGAGTTGGCTCGAAAAGCGGGGATTGCCACAGGCATGGCCGGCACCGATCTCTGCTGCTGCACCGGGGCGGGCATGCGTTTTCTGGTCCGGTTCTGCCAGGTCCGCCGGATGGTCGGTGTCGACGCCACCGAAACGGTGGTGCGCAGGGGCGAGCAGCGATGCCGAGACGAGGGGATGGAACATCGTATCCGGTTTGTCCTGGGCGACGCCTGTGAAACGGGCCTGGAGTCGGCCAGCGTCGATTTCGTCTGGGGTGAGGATGCGTGGTGCTACGTGGCGGACAAGGCTGCGCTGTTGGCCGAGGCGGCTCGATTGGTCAAGGGGGGCGGTCTCATCGCCTTCACCGACTGGATCGAGGGTTCGCCGCCCATGTCCGACGCCGAGGCCGATCGCTTCCTGCGGTTCATGAAGTTCCCGAGTGTGCAGGATCTGGGCGGCTACCGCGGATTGCTCGAAAGCTGCGGCTGCGCGGTCGTGACGGCCGAGGACACCGGTCGCTTCGCGCCGCACGCGGAGCTGTACGTCCAGATGCTCTCCACTCAACTCCGGTACGATGCCCTGAAGATCATCGGCTTCGACTCGGCTACGATGGAGGGCCTGATGGGCGAACTCCGCTTTGTGCGTGATCTTGCCCGTACCGGCAAGATCGCCCAGGGTCTGTTCGTGGCCCGCAAAGCCCGGTGAGGGCTTCTCCGCCGGGTCCGATGCGTTGTGGTTCTTGGCGTGGGGGTTGCAGGAATAGGAGCTGAGCGGTGAGTTCACGTTGCGGGCAGAATCACGAGCCGGCCGCCGGATCCGGGGTCTGCGGATCGGCGGGCGGAGGAAGCGACCCCCGGTCCCATTTCGCGGGCATGATTCCCAACTGCCTCGCCTACGCCACGGAGGCGAAGCGGCAGGGCCGGCCGGTCGTCGGCATCATGTGCGAATACACGCCACGCGAGCTGATCATGGCGGCCGGAGCGGTGCCGGTGTGCCTGTGCGGGGGATCGGCCAAGACGATACCGGCCGCCGAGGAGCATCTGCCCGCCAATCTGTGCCCACTGATCAAGTCCACTTTCGGTTACCATGTGCAGAAGGGCAACCCCTTCCTCGAGATGGCCGATCTGGTTGTGGCGGATACGACCTGCGATGGCAAGAAGAAGATGTTCGAGCTCATGGGTGAAACCCGGCCGATGTTCATTCTCGAACTGCCCCAGAAGCCGGATCGGCCCGAGGGTCTGGCCTTCTGGCGGTCTGAACTGGTCCGCCTGAGGGACGAGCTCAGCCGGAGGTGCAAGACGGAGATCACCGACTGCCGCCTGAAGCGGGCGGTCGAGGCGATGAATGAGGAGCGATCGCTTCGTCGGCAGTTGGCGGAGCTGATGAAGCGTGAATCGCCGCCCCTGACCGGGCGGCAGCTGCTGGATTTCAAGAGCAGCATCTCGTGCGTTCCCGTCGACATCGAGCAATACAGGAAAGCGATCGAGCTGCTCGGGAACGAGGCCCCGGATTCGGCGATGAGATCCCGGGTCCGGGTGCTCATGACCGGGGTGCCCATGGCCCATGGGGCCGAGCGAGTGCTGGAGATCATTGAGAACAGCGGCGGCCTGGTGGTCGGCATGGAGAACTGTACCGGGCTCAAGCCGATCATGGAGGACGTGGAGATTGACGGCGATGTGCTCGAAGCCATCGCCAGGAAGTACTATCACCTGTCATGCTCGGTGATGACCACTAACGAGCGGAGGCTGGACCTGCTGCGGCAACTGGCGGCCGAGTATCGCCCGCAGTGCGTGGTGGAACTCATCTGGCAGGCCTGCCTGACCTACGACGTCGAATCCAACCGCGTGCGCCGGCTGGTGGAACAAGAGTTGAACCTGCCGTATCTGCGGATCGAGACGGACTACTCGCCCTCCGATTCCGCCCGGATCGCGGTTCGGGTCGAGGCCCTGTTCGAGATGGTCCGCGGCCGGGGCAAACGATGAAGACGGTATTGTCCACCTGTCCCTATGTGCCTTCGGAGTGGGTTGCCTCCCACGGTCTGCATCCGCGGCGTTTTCGGCCAGGTGACGCTCGCGCCGCCGCGGGCCTGGCCGGCGGGGCGGGGGTCTGTCCGTATGCCCGCGATGTCCTGCGAGCCATGGAGGCGGCGATTGTAACCGCGGACACCGCTGGCGTGGTCATCACCACGGTGTGTGATCAGATGCGGCGGGCGGCAGACCAGCTGTCGGGGACGGACTCCCGCCCGGTGTTTCTGATGAACGTGCCGACCACCTGGCAAACGCCTGCCGCGCACCGGATCTATGTTTCCGAACTGCGGCGTCTGGGCCGTTTCCTGGTCTCCGTGGGCGGCAGGGCGCCGGACGATCGCCAGTTGGCGAACACGATAGTAGCCTATGACCGGGCACGTTTCACGCTCAAGGAGTGTCGGCGGCGATGCTCGGGAAGCGGGTTCAGCCGGTTGTTGGCGGAGTTCGACGAGCAGGGACTGGACGTATCGTTCTCCCTTTCGGCTCCCGGACCTGCCGACGCGGTCAGGCTGGCCCTGGTTGGTGGCCCGCTCTGGGCCGAGGACGCAGAGCTGTTCGAGATCATCGAGAGTCTCGGCGGCAACGTGGTCCTCGACGCTACAACCAGCGGGGAGTTGGTCATGGCGGACGCGTATGACCGGTCCCACCTTGCGGACCGGCCGCTGGAGGAGATGGCTCGGGTGTACGGGCGCATCCCCGACGCCTTCCGTCGTCCCAACGTCGCCCTGTTCGAATGGTTGGGGCGCGAGTTGGCGGCTCGAGGCGTGCAGGGAATCGTGTTCCGCACCTGTCTGTGGTGCGACACGTGGGTGGCGGAACTGGTGCGCATCCGGGACGGGTTTGGATTGCCGGTCCTGCACCTGGATGTTGACGGAGCGAGCCCGGGTTGCCGTGCCCGGATCAGCGGCCGGCTGCAGGCGTTCATGGAAGTGCTTCGATGAGTGGCCTCGCGTCCATCACGCTCGAGCAATGGGATCGTCGCTACGAGGAACTGCGCGCGGCGGGCCTGCGGGAGCCGGAGTATGGGGGGCCGTTGCGGCGACATGTCGAGGACGGTGATCGGCGGTTGCTTCGGCTCCGGTTTGACCCGTCCCCGGCGGCGTTGCGGTTGTGGAACTTCCTGCTGACCGAGGAGGCACGGCTGCGGAAGGCTCGCCGGGACGGCAAGAAGCTGGTTGGCGTCATGAAGGATCTCGGGACGACGGCGCTGATGGCTTACTGCGTCCCTGAGCTGGTGGCCTTCTATCCCGATGGGGCCTGGTGGATCCCCTGTGTGATGGAAATGCAGGCGGGCCTGTTCTCGATCGCCGATTCGCTGGGCATCAACGACTCGTTCTGTCCGGTGCGAGCCATGCTGGGGGCGTTCGTCACTGGGGCGCACTTCCCGATCCCGGACATGCTGGTATGCAGTGCGGGGGCGACGTGCGACGACTTCTCGGCCATCGCTCAGCGGCTTGAGGGGCTGGGGCACCCCATCTTGTGGTGGGAGATCCCGCACCGGCGGAGACCGGAGTCGGGGGAAGGGCGGGTCGAGCTGCCGGGCGGTTTCGTCGCCCCGACCGAGCAGGTGGCCGTGGTCCGCGAGGAGCTCGATCGGGTGCGGGAGGGGCTGCAGAGCGTGGCCGGTTCTCGGCTCGATGATGTCCGCCTAGCCGCCGGGATTCGCAAGGCGAACCGGGTCCGGAGGCTCCTGGCCGATCTACGGCGCCAGGTCTTCACCGCCCCGCGTTGTCCGATGCCAGCCTTGGAGATGCTGGTTGCGGAGATGCTGGCCATCCATTTCTGTTCCGATTTCGACGAGAGTCTGCGAGTGCTCGCCGACCTGGATGAGGAGGTATCGGCTCGCGTGCGATCAGGTGAGGGCATTCTCCCGGCCGAAGCGGTTCGCGTGTACTGGGTGAATCCGGTGGCGGACCTGCGGGTCATGAACCTGCTCGAGTCATGCGGCGGGCGGGTATGTGGGACGGAGTACCTGTTCAGTCACGCCCTGGATCTCATTCCGGAGGATCTTGGTCCGATGGAGGCCCTGGCTCGGATGGCCCTGGCCGATCCGATGGTTGGGCCGGCTTCTGATCGGGCGGAGCGGATCTGCCGGGATGCGGTTGGTTTCGGCGCCGAGGCGGTGCTCATCTCGCGCATTCCGGGTGCCAGTCACTGTGCTCTGGAAGGTGAGGTGATAGCCGAGGGTGTACGGCGGCTGGGGCTTCCGGTGGCGGAGATCGAGGTGCCGTCGCTTTCGGACGCCTGTGGACCGCGGCTGGCCACTCGGCTGGGTGGCCTGATCGAGACCGCGTTGAGGAGGAGGGGCTCATGATCGTCGCGGGTATCGACGCCGGTTCTCGAACGATCAAGATCGTTCTATGGGACGGGGGCCGTGGAGCGATGGTGGGCGCGGGGGTTGCCGACCAGGGTGTCGAGCAGGACGCGTTGGCTGGCGCGTTGCTTGATCGGCTACTGGGCGAGACCGGACGGGCCCGGTCGGATCTTGGACGGGTGGTTGCCACCGGTTATGGGCGGGGCATCATGAGCATGGCCGACAGCACCGTGACGGAGATCACCTGCCACGCAGTAGGCGTGCGGCACGTGCTGCCCGGGGCGCGGACGGTGATTGACATTGGCGGGCAGGACAGCAAGCTGATACGACTGGACGGTGACGGCAGCGTGCGTGATTTCGTGATGAACGACCGATGTGCGGCCGGGTCGGGCAGGTTTTTAGAAGTTATTGCAGCTCGTTTGGGTGTTGAGTTGTCGGCCCTGGGTGCCCTGGCCCGGCAGAGCGAGCGGCCGGCGGTGATCAGCAGCATGTGTGTGGTGTTCGCCGAGACGGAGGTCATCGGTCTGTTGGCGTCGCGTACGCCGGCGGCGGATCTGGCCGCAGGGGTTCAGGTCTCGATGGCGAACCGGGTGGTGGCCATGGCTGGCCGGCATCTGGATCTGCCGATCGTGTTTACCGGCGGGGTGGCCCTGGTGCCGGGCATGTCGGACGCGTTGGCGACGGCCCTGGGGCATCCACTCCAGGTGGCTCCGGATCCGCGGATGACCGGAGCTCTGGGTGCGGCCCTGCTCGCCGCCAGCCACGCGGAGCCGGTTCGGGCGAGGGTGGCCCCGGCACCTCCCCGGTGACATCCGGCCTTCGGCTCGCCAGGGTCAGGGCCGGGTCAGCTCGTCGACCAGGGAGCCGGCGTCGTAGACACCTCTTAATGACTCTATAATGGCCCGGATGTCGACGGCCACGGCCCGGCCCTGGCGATCGTCGTAGGCGATGTCCCAGACGAGCGACTGGATATTGCCGTCGAAGATCAGGCCGACGACCTCGCCGCGGGTATTGACCACCGGGCTTCCGGAGTTGCCGCCGATGATGTCTGCCGTGAACACGAAGTTGAAGGGGGTACGAAGCCGGATCTGGTCGCGGCGGTCGAGCCACGATTTGGGGATATCGAACGGCGGCTGCGGGCCGCGTTCCTTGTACCGCTCGAACAACCCGGCTATGTCAGTATAAGGAGGTATAGTCGTGCCGCCCTGCTCATAGCCTTTGACCTGGCCGAAGGCGAGTCGGAGGGTTCCGGTTGCATCGGGGTACAGGGACTCGCCGTACAGGGCGAACTGGATGGCGGCGATCCTGGCGTAGGCATCGCGTTCGACGCCTTCGACCTCGTCCTCGAAGCGTTTGCGGAGGGTGCGGCTTTCCGGATCCATGGTGATGGCCAGGCGGATCATGGGATCGGGGCTCGCCTCGACGGCCTTCTTGCCCTCTTTGACCAGTCGTTTTCGGGTTTCGATGTCCTTGAGGGTGCAGCCTTTGACGAGCTGTTCCGCGCGAGCTGCCGGGGGCAGGCCGTCCAGGGTTCTGACCACGGCGGGGTCGTCGGCTCCGAGGGTCTCCGCCAGGAGCGACAGTCCGCTGGTCAGGGCTTCGATTTCGAGGGCCTCGTAGATGGGTGACGGCGAGTAGAGTCCGAGATACACGGATTCGAGTTCGGAGTCGCGGTATTCGCGGAGGCGGTCCGGCGACGGCTTAGGTAGTTCTTCTGACAGCCTGACAACAGTCATAGCCATACTGAAGAGGCTTGAGCCCAGCCCGCCGCCCAGGGTGCGGTGTCGCTGGAAGAAGGTGCCGTAGAGTTTCCGGGCGGTAGCCAGGCGTTCCCACGGATTGCCGTTTGCGAGGGCCGGTTGGGTGGCGGCCACGGCCTTCAGCCTGGCGTCGGCCTGTTCGCGGGCGGTCATGACAGCCGGATCGAGGAGGCCGGCGTAGATGCCGGTTCGGGCCTTGCGGCCGTTCTCGATGCCCAGGAGGGCGTCGTGCCCGATGCGGGCGTGTTCCGGGCTGCGGTTGCAGAAGACATTCATTTGGGCTTCGCGGCGCCAGAGGCGGCGGAGGCTGTCCGGCATCTCCGCATCGCGCAGGAAGCGGAGGTGGTCGGCGGTGATCAGTCGTTGGGTGTGGCCGGGATGGCCGGCGACCAGGAGGAGTTCGCCATCGCGGGAACCTTCGGTGCTCACCTGGAGATAGTGTTCGGCCTTGAGCGGCTTGTCGTTTTCATAGACGCGGAAGAAGCAGCAGTCGAGGTTGAAGCGCGGGAACTCGAAGTTGTCGACGTCGCCGCCGAAGAAGGCCGCGCTCTGCTCGGGGGCCATGACCAGGCGGACGTCGGTATACCGGCGGTACCGGTAGAGGTGGTATCGGCCGCCTTTGTAGAGGGTGACGATTTCGCTGTCGAGCCCGGTGGCGTCTTTTGATTCCTGTTCGATGCGGGTCATGGCCTTGCGGCGGGCTTCGAAGGCCTTGGCCACGGACAGGGATGGATCGGCGGCCGCGTTGACCTTATCGGTGACGTCCTCGATCGACCAAAGGAACCTGATCTCCAGGTCCTTGCACTTCAGTTCGTGGTCGCGGGTGCGGGCGATGAAGCCGGTCTTGAGGAGGTCGCGATCCGGGGTGCTGAGGTTATAGATCTGGTCGGAGCCGACGTGGTGGTTGGTGAGGATGAGCCCGTCGGCGGAGACCAGCGAGCCGGTGCCACCGCCTATCCGCACGGTTGCCTTCTGCAGGTGCTCCAGCCAGGCGGGGGTCGGCTCGAAGTTGTACTTCGAGCGGAGCGTAGCGGTCGGCGGGTTGTTCAGCAGCCACATACCCTCGTCGGCGGCCGCGGCGGAGGCGATGAGCAGCGACAGCAGGACTGGCGAGCGGACGATCATCGATCGCATGGTCAGTTCCTTGGTACCTTGGTTCTGGGATGCTGGGATGGACGCCAGCGACGTCTTGCCGTCTCACGGCGGTAGTGCGGATCATGGTCGAGAGGACGCTCGAACGCAAGGGCGGCAGGGGGAGTTGAGAACGAGGATGAAAAAAAGGGCTTGCCCGGTGCGATCGATTCCTGCTTGACGAACCTGAAGTTCTCGGTTGGGTATCGTCGTCGTCGCGAGGGGTGGGCATTTGACGAAGATGGTCATGCTTTTGCTAAACGAAGCCACCGCTGAGCCGCTCGAGCTGCGTTTTTGGCCGCGCCAGGGCGGTTTTGGCCGGTGGCGATCGACGAGCGCCGGCGCCAAACGAAGCCAATATCCGCGGTCCGAAGCCGAGGCCCGCGGTCAGTTGTCGGGGATCGGCAATCAGCCGGAGGAAGACGGGGGATCATTCTCTCCGGTTTGGGCTTGGAGGGAATAACACCACGGGTGTCCCGGTTGAGCGCGGGCAGTGAACGTCGGCTGCGGTGAGGCTTCCATTCAGCATCCCGGGGGCTGGCCGGGGCCGGTGAGGCAGGGGGAGAACAGTCGGAGGTCCTGTGGGTCGGCATCGCCGTCGGCGTCCAGATCGGCGGGGGCGCAGCCCGGTGCATAGCTGACGGCGTTGCCCGACAGGCATCGCTGGAGGAAGGCGAAGTCGTCCAGGTCCACGTCGTGGTCCAGATCGAAGTCGGAGCATTGGATTCTGGCAACCGGGGTGGTCGGCGTCGGGGAGTAGTTCAGGGTCGCGTCGTAGGCGAAGATGGCGTAGTAGTGCGACGTATTGCATTCCACGTTAGCATGCACGTACTGGTCGCGGGCGTCTGGGACACCGGGCTGATCCGCGAGCAGCGTGCCGTCGGTTGGGCCGGTCGGATAACCGGTCGTCTTGAACACGATCCTGGTTCCAACGAGGTCCAGGTCGGGGGGGTTCGTCCAGGACAGGGTGATGTGGTGGTAGGCGATGGTCGTCGCGACCTCGGCGACGGGGCCGGGAGGCGTGAGGTCGACGGGTGTTGCCATGGTTGCGGCGGTGTACAGGTAGGATCGGGCGACGGCCGCCTGGTCGTTCAGTTCCCAGGATGTACGGATGGTGCCGGGTGTGTAGGGATCGCGGGACCACAGTCGGCCGTAGTGGCCGTTGGGGTCTTCGCGGTTGGTGTGGAGCCAAGTCATGGCGGTGATGACGGTCTGGAGCCAGGCGGGGTTATAGTCGTGGAGATAGAGGTTATTGAGGGCGTCCACGAGTTCGAAGGCCCAGTAGCCCTCGTCGCGGATGGCTCCGTCGGTGAAATACGCCGCGACGGATGTGTGGCTGATGCGTTGGGCCTCGTGGAGGTCGGCGACGTTGCCGGTGGCATCGTAGAAGAGGAGGTTGCAGGAGATGCCGATGCCGGCGCTGTTGATGAGTGTGTATCCGTCGCTCGTGCCGGCGTTGTTGCCGGTGAGCAGGAATCGCTCCTTGAAGAGGCCGTTGGACTGCTGAACATGGGAGGCGGCCCAGGCATAGAGACGGTTCGCGTCGTCGAGGTATCGTGTCTGGCCGGTGATCGGGTAGAGCAGCAGGGCGGCTCGGGCCGCCTGGAGGGTGGATACAGCGTCTTTGGATGAGTGGTCGGGCACGCTGAAGTAGATTCCGCCGCCGCCGGCCAGGTCCTCGCCGGAGATGACGAAGTTGTAGGCTGCGACTGCGCGGTCGAGGTACCGTGGCTCGCCGGTGAGGTTATAGGCCTCGGCCAGAGAGACAACGAGGTGGCCGTTGTCGTCGTAGAAGAGCGTGGCGCCGGAGCTGACCCCGGACCGGTAGCCGCCGGCAGCGCCGGTGCCGTTTCGCCAGTAGCGGGTGTGGAGTTCGTCGGCGAAGGCGCGGAGGATGGGGGCGTAGACTGTCGGGTTGATTCGCACCAGGGCGTTGAGTACGCGGAACTGGGTGGCGACCGGCCAGACGTAGGCGAAGCCGCCGTCGCCGCCGTAACGGTCCCCGTCGAGTGAAGCCGCCTCGGCGTAGAGGTTGGAGCCCGGCACGCGGAGTGACTCGTTGATTTTCTGATAGACGTTCTGTCCCCAGGCCTGCAGCGGCGGGTCGGCCGACCGAACGGTTGCCGGATGGGCGATCAGGGTCATAAGCAGGGCGATGACTGGAACCGGGCGTCGCAGTGGCCGAATCGCCCAAGTCGCCACGTGCGGGCGGCAGGTAGTTGCCACCGGGATCCATGGCGCGGTGATTCGCTGGTTCCTCCTCAACATCGTCCAGAAGCGTCCATCAGGGGCTTTTGTTCCGCAGCCTCATTGTACCATGACCTGGGGCATCTTTCTAGCAGCAGATGAGTCTGTCACCGTGGCGTGCAGCGTATCGTCGGAAGGGAGGAGGGGATCCGATCGGGTATGATGGGGGCCTAGGCCGAGGCCGCTTTGTGGGGGGTGCGAGGACGGAGCTTTGGCCCGGGCGGGGATGGTGGCGTAGGGTGTAGGAGTGCGGCCGTGTTCAGATGGTCCCGTTTCCGAAGGCGTCGTCTCGGTACATGGACTGGGGAGACGATGGGAACGGCGTACACGGTCAAGTTGGCGGGTTGCGGCCGGCCTGCGCCGGGCGATCTGGAATCCCTGCGGGAGGCGGTTGAGGGAGTGCTTCGCTCGGTGCAGCAGGCGATGTCGGTTTACCTGCCGGATTCGGAGCTGTCGCGGTTCAACCGGCACGAGGATGGTTCTCCGTTTCGGATGTCGGCCGAGACCTTCCATGTGTTCCGGCGAGCGATTCAAATTGGGGAGGAGTCTGGCGGGGCGTTCGACATCACCGTTGGGCCGATGGTCAGTCTGTACGGGTTTGGCCCGGACCCCTTTCGGGTCGATCTGCCCTCCGACGAGGAGCTGGCCGGGCTGCGTTCGTTCGTCGGGTACCAGAAGCTGGAGCTGGATTCCACAGCAGGGGCCATTCGAAAGAGGCATTCGAAGGTGTGGTGTGATCTGTCGGCCATTGCCAAGGGGTACGGCGCCGATCGGGTGGCGGCGGTTCTGGACCGACGCGGCGTGGCGGACTACATGGTGGAGGTCGGCGGCGAGGTACGGGTTCGGGGGTGCAATCTTGATGGGAAGCCCTGGCGGATCGCGATCGAACGTCCGGCGGCGGATGACGTGGAGATCCATCGGGTTGTGCCGTTGATTGACCAGGCCATTGCCACGACCGGAGACTACCGGGTGTTCTACATCAGGGATGGCAAGCGGATCTCGCACACCATTGATCCGCGGACCGGTCGCCCGGTGGGGCACTCGCTGGCCTCGGTCACGGTGATTGCCGACGATTGCGAGTCGGCGGACGCATGGGCTACGGCCTTGATGGTCCTGGGGGCGGAGGAAGGTGGGGCTCTCGCCGAACGAAGGCGCATGGCGGCGTTGTTCCTGATTCGTGGCGAGGACGGCCGGATCGAGGAAAGGGCGACCGCCGCCTTCCCGGGTTCAGGTTGAGGCGCTCATCCGTTCGCGGGTTTGCACTGATTCACAGGGCTCGCCACGGCCGGGTGCGGTCGTTTGTTTTCGCCAGGTTGGCGAGGATGGACGAGACCAGGTTGACGTCGGCGACGATCTGGAAGTCGTACATGCCGGCGCAGATGAAGTCGGCGCCGTTCCGGAAAGCGTATAGGAAGCCGTCTTCGGGCTTGATAGCGCCGGCGGCCATGACCTTGAAGGCGATCCACGGCTCCGGCAGGTCGCTCATCAGCTTGATGGTCTCGTCCGGTTCCAGGCAGAAGTTGTTGTCGTGATCGCCCTCGGTGGTTCGTGAAGACCAGTAGTTGTGATGGTGGAGGGTCTTCATCCAGAAGTCGGGGTGGATGCTCTTGTCGACACAGGCTTGGATGGTCTTGAGGCGGTGGCCACCGATGCCGGCGGGCAGGCCGGCGGCCCTGATTGTCTGCACCGCGCGGTAAATCTCATCGATCTTGCCTTCCTCGACCAGCCGGTCTGCTGTTCCGCCCTGGACGTAGGCGGCATGGGCCCCGCCCTCGATGGACAGCTTGACCGCCGCCGCCAGATCACTGCCGCCGCAATCGGAGACGAACTGGATCTTGCCGCCGTACTCGTTCCAGTACTTCTGGGCGATCCGCAGCAGCATGGGGTGAGTCAGGAACGTGTTGATGCCGCACTTCTCGGCCAAGCGGAAGGTGTTGATGACTCGTTCATCGGTGTGGTAGGCCTTGACCAGGTCGGAGACGTACAGGAGGTCGCGTGAATGAGCCCAACCGCCGATGAGGTTTCCGCCCATGATGAGCCGGCTGAGTTTCAGCTTGCCGATGTGGCCGTAGGTCATGGTGCCGGTCAGGTCCTTGAGTCGGGAGAAGGTGAACTTTTTGAGGGTTGCGGAGGTTCGCCCATCGGCTCCGGCCTCGACCAGGAGTCGTTCCTCGTGGCTGTCCCACTTGCGTTTCCGGTCCACGGTGTACCAGAAGGCTCCGAGGGCCGGAATTCCGGCCAGGTCGCGCAGGAAGAGGCGCCGGTGGGTGAGGCGTGGGTCCTCGTCGGTGGCGGGTTCTGCCGGGGCGATTTTGGCGGTTCGGTTCGTGGCCGGCTGTTGTCGTGCCCGGATGGACCGCAGGATTCCGTCCAGCCCGTACATCCAGCCCCGCGGGATGAAAACGAACATGATCAGGGCGGCGATCTCGATCAAGTTCTTGTTGATGATCAGGTAGTTGCCCTCGCCGTACACGCCGCGCAAGCCGATGAAGGGCGGGTTAGAGATGTAGTAGAGCGAGAGGAGTACGGCGCCGGCGAAGGCGGAGAGGCGGGTGAAGACGCCGAGCATGAGGCCGAGGCCGATGAGGCCCAGTCCCCACATGTTGAGCAAGTCCACGGCATGAAGTGTGGTCGGCGATTCGGTCAGTCCGCGGAAGAACGGGGCCAGCCGCCACGTTGAATCGGTCAGGTAATCGGCCGAGCTCCAGTCCTTGGCGAGGATCTTGATGACGCCCTCGTAGAGGAAGTGCCAGCCAATGACCATCCGAAGCAGCGTCAGCACCCAGCCCGATCGCCAATTTGCGCGCATGGATTCACCTCGTTTTGTCCCTTGCGGACTCTATCTTAACCGATTCATCTCCGGGTTTTCCACACTCGATCGCGGCGGCCGAAAAGGCGGGTAGCGTCACCTTGTTGCCCTTGACAGCCGTCCGGGTCACCGCGATACGGGCGGGGGCGGTCCAGTGGTTCATCGCGTCCGGCTGCCGGGCGTCCAGGGTATCGGATACGGTCTCGATGGCCAGGCAGGTGAAGGCATCACCGAACTCGGTCAAGTCAAGCACCAGGTCGGTGGGCTCGTTTTTCAGGCTGACCACGAACAGGCAGACCGCCTTGCGGTCGAGTGTGGCGCAAGCCATGCCGTCGAGGCCGTCGGGTAGGTTGCCGAGGGCCAGCGGAATTGGCTTGGCGTGTTCGCTGTACAGCTTCATGACGTGGTAGCTGGGGCGTTTGAGCAGACCGGCCGGGCTGGTGCCGATGATGCCGCTGCAAGAGCTGTTGGCCATGTTCGAGCGGCAGGCGATCTCCACGAGGTCGGAGTGGCGGGCGAGCAGGTTCAGATAGCGGGCGTTCAGCAGGGCACCCTCGAGGGTTAGCATTTTGCCGCGCATGAGTCCCCAGTCGCCGGCGGTGAAGTTCCACTCGGTGACGGCGAGTCGGATGTGGTCGCATCCGGGTGCGTTGCGTATCATGCGGTCGAGCTTATTGAAGTCGGCCTCGCACCCGCCGAGGTCGGGCGTGTAATGGTGTGGGGCGATGTAGGCGATGCTCTTGCCGAGGGTGTCGAGCACCTTCTGGGACGGAAACGAGGAAAGGAGCCGGACGCTCGGATCGGCTCGCTTCATCGCCTCGAAGAAGGCCGGGCACTTGGCGACGTAGTTATCGTCCTCGCCGCTGATCTCGTTTCCGAGTTGCCAGTACTTGACGTGGTACGGGTCGGGGTGCCCGTTGGCCGCGCGTTTTGCGCCCCAGTCGGTGTTCGCCGGGCCGTTGCAGTACTGGACCAGGTCGGCGGCGTTCTGGGGTCCATCGGAGAAGCTGAGGCAGATCAGCGGCTCGGCCTGAACCAGCTCGCAGAACTGGCAGAACTCGTCTATGCCGACGTCGTTCGAGTCGATTCGCCCCCAGATGGTATTTGGGAAGGGCACGCGCTGATCGCGGTTGCCGATGCCGTTTTTCCAGCGATAGCCGCCCGGATCGATCGCGCTGCCGCCCCATCGGATGACCGCCGGCCTGGCCGCCCTGATCGCTTCGATCACGTCGGTTCGCCAGCCCTTGAGGTTTTCCGCAGGCATGAGCGAGAGCTTGTCCGCCCAGACGGTGCCCTTGCCGGTCGCTCGGATTTCGAACACCGCCCGGTCGGTGGTCCCGCCGGAGGTCAGCTGGGCCGCCGCTCGGGTCCACGTCGTGCCAGGCGTCGGAAGGCTGGCCGCGGCCAGCTCGGTCCAGTCGCCCTGCGGAAGGGCCGCCTTGATCACGACCTGCACGCGGGTATCGGCGGCATCCGTTCGGAAGTGGCCGGTGAAGTGGTAAGTTGCGTCCTTGGTCACGGCCAGGCCGGGCTGGGCCATGCCCGCGGGCCCGTCCAGCCGGCCGGTGATGCGAGCGCAGCGTGGGCCGTTGAATGCCCCGGCGGTCTCAAGGCTCCAGTCATCGCCGGGCACCCACAGGCGGTCGCAGGTATTCGTCGCTCCGTCGTAGTAGACCCAATTGGCGCAGCGGGTGACCCCTTCGAAGCCGCGGTCGTTGAGCATCTCGGACCACATGCCCGGTATCAGATCGTCGAGCGGCTCCATGAAGTTGCCGAAGAGCATGGGGTTGACCTTGCCTTCGTGGAGCGGGCGGTTGGATACCTTGACGGGCACGTCACCCGCCAGGGCGAGCAGATTGCCGACGGCGACGAGGGCTGCGATCAGGCTGATGGGTATGGGCGTGGATCGTCCTGGGCCGCCGATGGTCATGATGGGACTGCTCCTGGATGGACGTTGATCGATCAACTTGGCCAGCATCATGACCGATGGGATGAGCGGTGTCCAACGCGAAGAGCGGGTTTTGAGCAGGTGGCTTCTGGGCTGAAGCTCGCGCCGGCGAAGCGGGTGGCGTTCGCGGGCTCGCGGCGGGTGGTCAAAGGCCGGAGCGGTTCAGATATCGTCGGACGAGTCGTCGTCGGCCGTATCGCCCAGGTCGCATTCCATGATGATGAGGTTGGTGCCGGTATCCGGGTCGAGTCGCAGCCCGACGATGTCGTAGCCTTGCCGGATGGCCAGGTGGAGCATGGGGCGCTGGCTGTTGTAGCATTCGAAGCGGATGATGTGGTAGCCGTTGTCGCGGACCCAGGCGGTCATGGCCTCCATGAGTTGGGCGGCGATACCGGATCGGCGGTACTGGGCAAGCACGCCGACCAACCAGCAGTAGAAGGCACCCGGTTTGAGCTCGTAGCCGATGGCGAAGCCGGCGGGGTTGCGATCCACCTGAGCCAGAAGCAGCAGGGGGTTGTAGCGCCCGCGAAAGCGGCGTTCGAAGAAGGCTCGGTCGCGGCCCGGCCGAAAGACCTGCCGGAACAGATCGACCAGCAGGTCCAATTCGCCCAGCCCGACCGGTGTGATCTCGGCGTTGGCCATGCGTCACCTCAACTGGGCTGGGGCAGGGGTCCGGAGCCGAGTTCGGGTTCCGGCCTAGCCGGTCGGCTGGCCGGCGTGGGCGGTGGAGTGCCGGCCCGGTCTGCGTCGAGCAGGTCGCTGATCGTCGGGCGATCGAGCGTTTCACCTCGGAGCAGGGCGTGGACCTCCGACGCGTCCAGAGTCTCGTACTTCATCAGTGCCTGGGCGACGGCGTCGAGCTTGTCGCGGTTCTGGGTGAGGATCTTGCGGGTGTCCGCGTAGGCCTCGTTGATGATGCGGTGGACCTCCTCGTCGATCATCTGGGCGGTCTGCTGGGAGTGTTCCCGTCCGCCGGGCATGTCCCACCACTTGCTCGCCCGGGCGGCGTCATCGCCGTAGAAGATGAAGCCCACCCGATCGCTCATGCCCCACTCGGCGACCATGCGGTGAGCCATTTCCGTTGCCTGCCGGATATCGGAGGCCGCTCCCGAGTTCATGTCGCCGCAGGCCATCTCCTCGGCCACTCGGCCGGCGCACATGATCCGGAGCGTGGCCCGGACGTACTTGGCGCCGTAGGTGGTTCGGTCTTTTTCTGGAAGGGAGAAGGAAGCTCCGAGATACGGTCCCCGGGGGATGATACTCACCTTGTGGAGGGGGTCGGCCTCGGGAAGCAGCCCCTGGACTAGGGCGTGTCCCGCCTCGTGGTAGGCGGTGGCAATCCGTTCCTGGTCGTCGATGACCCGGCTCTTCTTGGCCCGGCCCCAGCGAACCTTGTCCCGGGCCTCCTCCAGGTCGGTCATCTCGACGTAGTCTTTGTTGGCCATGGTGGCCAGGATTGCGGCCTCGTTGATGATGGCCGCCAGATCGGCCCCGCTGAACATTGGCGTGCCGCGGGCCAGTCGCTGCAGATCGACGTTGGGGCCCATCTTGATTTTCTTGGCGTGGACCTTGAGGATGTCGAGTCGTCCCTTGACGTCCGGGAGAGGGACGAACACCTGCCGGTCGAATCGTCCTGGCCGGACCAGGGCGGGATCGAGCACATCGGATCGGTTCGTGGCGGCGATGACGATGACCTGGTCGGAGGTATCGAAGCCGTCCATTTCGACCAGGATGGCGTTGAGGGTCTGCTCGCGTTCGTCGTGTCCGCCGCTGGTGAAGCCGGCCCCGCGCCGCCGGCCGACGGCGTCGATTTCATCCAGGAAGATGATGCACGGCGAGTTGTCTTTGGCCTGCTTGAACAGGTCGCGGACGCGTGAGGCTCCGACGCCGACGAACATCTCCACGAAGTCGCTGCCGGAGATGCTGAAGAACGGCACGTCGGCCTCGCCGGCGATGGCCTTGGCCAGCAGGGTCTTTCCGCATCCTGGCTCGCCGACCAGCAGCACGCCGCGTGGAATGCGACCTCCCAGCCGCTGGAAGCGTTTCGGGTTCTTGAGAAACTCGATGATTTCCGAGCATTCCTCCTTGGCTTCCTGGACGCCGGCCACATCGTTGAAGGTGATGTTCGTGTGTTCCTTCGAGGTCACCCGGTGCTTGGATCGGCCGAAGTTGCCGAGCATGCCGCCCGGCCCGCCGCCGACGCCGCGGAACTGCCGGAAGATGAAGAACCAGATGAACGCAAAGACGACCAGCCAGGGCAGAAAGCCCAGCAGTATGTTGATCAGGATGCTCCCGCTGCCGTCGTACCGGAACTCCACCTTGTACTTGTCGAGTTCGGCTCGCAAGGCGGTATCGTCGGTGTGGCCGGGGAGGAGTTCGACCTGGAATTGCCGGGTTTCCCCCTGCCCGCGAACCTCGATGAGTTCGCCGATAATGCTGTCGCTCTTGATGACCACGGATTTGACGTTGTGGCTGCGGACCTCGGCCATGAACTGGTCGAAGCGCAGGGGGGCGCGCTCGGTGTAGCCCTGCATCACCATCATGACCAGGGTGAGGGAGATCAGAATGACGACAACCCAACCGAAGACGCCTCGCGACATGCGCATAGGCGGGCCTGGCGGCCGGGAGCGGGAGGGGCGATCATCACGTTCAGGATTGTCGGACATCCTTACACTATCCTCTCAGGGATCATAGACGCGCTACCAGTCCGTAGCCATCCGATCCACCACCGCGCGAGCCATCTTGGTCACCGCGTCAAACCGGCCATGTTCGATCGTTTCGCCGGCGGGGCGAACGTACTGGATCGTCGTGATCAGTCTGGGATGCTCCACGATGATCTTGCCCGTTCGCACATCCTGCCACCGGAAGCGAATCACCAGTGTACCCGCGGTGTCGCGCGGCAAGGCGGCAATGTGGTCGTGGCCGATGGCTGTTTCCTGCCACTCCAGCACTTCGCCGGACATGACCGAGTCGGCCTTTTCCTTGGGCGCGTTCTTGTAGGGGGTGCGCCGATCGATCTCCTTGCGTAGTGCCTCGGTCAGCTGAAACTCGATGCCTCGACGAAACTCCTTGGTCTGGAACATCTCCACGTAAACCGTGCGGATGTTCTTGCGGTACAACGAATCCGACGAGTAGCCGCAGCCCGCCATCATGAGTGCCAAGCCGGCCATGGGCAGCCAGGGTCCGAGAAAAAGGCTGCGCGGGGCTCGGGCGGGTTTCTCCCGTCGATCGACTAGTCTCATCATCGGCTGCATCTCCGCACCATTTCATCAGCTCGGCCCCATTGGACCGTCGCGCTGTTTCATCTACGGTTGGGCAGACTCCGCGGGTCGGCTGGCCGCTTCTGGCTCGGCACTCCGGGGTACCGGCTGACCCTCGGCTTCGGGGGCGGTCTCGGCTCCTTCGGCCGGTTCGCCCAGGGCTGTCAGCCGCCCCCGAGCCTGTCCGGCCGCCGGCGTGCCCGGCCAGCGAGTTGTCGTCGCCCGGTAGTAGTACAACGCCGCCTGCCGTTCGCCGGTCTTCTCGTAGAATCTGGCGATGTCGTAAGTCTTGTCCGCTCTTGTGGATGCGATCTGGTCGAGGAGCAGGGGGACATCCAGCTGCCGGGCCTGATCGGGGTAGTCGCCCATGAACTGGCGGAACCGTTCCTCGGCCTCGACCAGGGGGGCATCGTCGAACTTGATGCCCGGGAAGGCGGCCAGAGCCGAATACGCGCTGTACAGCTGGGATTTTGGCGCAAAACGGCTCTTGGGGAAGTCGCGGGAGAACCGGGCGTACTCCTCCTGGGCGACGTCAAACTCGCCGCGTTCGTAGTAGTAGTTCGCCTTGGTCAGCTGGGCCTGCTCCGCGAGGGGGGTGTCCGCGTAGTTGGCGATCATGTCGTCCATGATCTTGACCCCGCCCTCGCGGTCCTTGATACGAAGCAGGCCTTTGAGTGCTTTGCGGCGTTTGCCGGCCAAGTACTGCTCCCCAACCCGAAACAGGGCCGACAGCGAGCGTTCCGCATACTCGGAGCCGGGATAGTCGTTGAGCAGTGTTTGGTAGGTGTCCTGGGCCCCTCGGTAGTCGCCGGTTTCCAGGTAAGCGGTCCCTTTCAGGTACAGGGCTTCGGCGTGGCGGGGATGATCAGCACCGTACGTTTTCAGCCACTTCTTGACCTTCGCCAAGGCGGTCTTGAACTCGCTCCGGGCCATGTCCTGGCGGATGAGGTCCAGGTCGCCATCGGCGGTCCCGCTCACCGGCGGGCGGGCCTCGGTCCACCGCTGGGACTGGGGGTCGTACTGCAGACGCTCGACTCGTTCGCGCCTGGGTGGGGACACGGGGTCGGATGCCGCGAGGGCTGTCCCGGCGAGGAGGCCGAGTCCCGAAACCCAGCAGGCAGCCAAGCGGAGCTTCCGTTGGGACAGATCTGGCATGAAAGTGGCTCGCATAGCGGATCCCGTCACCTGGCTGATACCCTGAAGTCCTTACAGCGGGGGCGATTATAGGCACGACCGGCGCACCCTGCAAACGACCGGTCGGTCTTGGACGGCCGCCTTCGGTCGCGGTCACACCTGGATCGCGTCCCATCGCCCCCGGGTGAAGCGGATGGCATTGCAGATCGCTCGGAACGTCATGTCCAGACACATGCCGATCCATGCCCCCACCAAGCCCCCGTTCAGGGTGACTCCGCACAGATAGGCCAACGGCAAACGCCAGATCACCATACCCAGCAGCGTGTACAACAGGGGGTATCGCGTGTCGCCCGCGCCGCGCAAAGCGTTGGGGTAAATGATCATCAGTGCGCAGGGTATCTGAAAGAAGGCCAGGAGCCTCAACGCCGGAACGCCGATGGCGGAAACCCGTTCCAGGTCGCCGCTGGAGTTCATGACCGCATAGATCTGCTTCGCGAAGACGAAGTAGCCGACGCCCATCAACAGGCACAAGCCCGCGCCCTGGACCGCGGCCAAGTGACCGCTTCGCCGAGCTCGATCTGGTTGTCCGGCGCCCAGCGACTGGCCGACCATCGTCGCGGCAGCGACTCCCCATGCCCATGCCGGCAGATAGGAGAGGGCCTCCACGCGAATACCGACGAAGTGGGCGGCGACCGTGGCCGCTTGTTCCTCGCCCGTGGCCAGGTTGCTGATGATCATGAGAAAGGCGAACTGCCCGCTCCACAGGAAGATGCCGTCGATGCCGGCCGGGATGCCGACTCTCAGGAGGCGGCTCATCGAGTCGCTGCGGAAGGGCAACTCGCGGCGGAGAAGCTGTAGACCGCTCCGCCCGCGGAGCAGCAGGGCGACGGCAATGGCCCCGCCGAGGATTCTTGCGCACAGGGTGCCGTAGGCGATGCCCATGACGCCATAACTGGGAATTGGTCCCCAGCCGAATCGCAGGGTGGTGGACACCAGGATGTTGAACAGGTTGGCCGCGCACATGATGTAGAGTGGGGTGCGTGTGTCGCCTGTACCGCGCCAGCACGCCGCCGCGATCACGACCAGGGCTCCGGTGATGTGCCCGCACGCGTCGATCCGAAGGAACCGCACGCCGATTTCAGCGGCTTCTCCCTTCCAGTGAAGAAAACCTGGCATGTAGGGGGCGGCAAGCTGGAGCAGGGCGCAGGCGGCGACGCCCATGAGGACGGCCGCTCCCATCGCCTGGTTGGCGAAATGATTGGCCTGCTTGGGGTCACCCATGCCGGTATGGCGGGATACGAGTGCGGTGGCGCCCACTCCGACGAAACTGAAGAGCAGACCTGCCAGCCAACCCACCTGGGACGCGAGTCCGATGGCGGTGGTCGCTTCCTTGCTGATGGTCCCGGCCAGGAACATCTCGGTCAGCCCGAGCAACAGGAACAGAGACTGCTCGGCCAGCACCGGCAGTGCAAGCCAGAGCAGGGCGGAGGTGACCGACCGGGTGAGCAGGTGGTTGGCCGGCGCGGGCGGGCGGGAAGCGCTTTCCGCCACTGGGCCCTCGACGGAAGCAGACTCGTCAATCGCGTCTGGCAAGGGCGAGGGACTCCTGCGGTCGAGTGGCGTTCATGGCGACAGTGTAATCGAGCCCGGGGGCGACGACCATGGGCTGCGATCGAGGAAGAAGGCGGCTACAGGCGGCGGAGGATGTCCCAGTAGGCCCCGCGGTGCCCGGCCTGGATCGCGTTCTCCAGCACCGAGTTGTCGTTATAGTTGTAGTTGCTGGCGTCCTGAATCCGCGGCGGCGGAAAGAACCGCTGATCGCCGCCGATGAGATCGACGACCAGATCGAGCGGGCGCTCGCCCATCCCGCGATCGACGTAGAAGAGCGGTCCGAGGAAGCTGTCGTTGTCCTCGACCTGGCCGTGCAGGTGGGGGTTGCGTGTCAGCGGTCCCTGGGATCGAATCAGATCGGCCAGGTCTGTGCCCGGGTAGACCCGGACGCCGGTGGTCGCGCCCACCCGGTCCGGACCGACCGCTTTGATGAACTCGATCGACTCGCGGGTCGTGGCCACGGTCTCGCCCGGTCCACCGATGAGGAGGTCGAGCATGACCGCGAGGTTCAACCGGCGGCAGTAATTGACCGCATCTCTGATCGACTCGCGGGTGTAGCCGCGCCTCAGGGCGCTCAACATCCGGTCGCAGCCGGAATCGACGCCGAAGTTGATGCCGACGCACCCGGCCTCGCGCATGGCGGCCGCCAGTTCGGCGGTGAACGGGGACACGGTGCAGTAGCAGTACCAGCGGGCCCGCTCGCCCAGTCTGCGGCTGGTCAATGCCTCGCAGACGGCGATGGCATGGTCGATGGGGATATTGAACTCGCCGTCACACAGGTGCAGGCAGTTCACGCCTTTGCCGAGCAGGGTGTCGATTTCATCGGCCACCTGGCCTGGCGGCCGGCAGCGTACCGATCGGCCCTTGGCCACAGGGTCGGCGCAGTACGTGCAGCGGTGCGGACAGCCGCGTTTCGTTTCCACGTTCCCCTGGCCGCCTTCGCGGAAATAGCGAGCGTTGTCGATCGTGCCCCGCGAAGAGGGAATGTCGAGTGTGTTGCGGTATTGCGGGGGGTTGACGGTGTACTTCGCCTGGCCTGAACGGAAAACGAGTCCGGGGACGGTGTGCCAGTCGGTGCCGTTCGCGAGTGCGGTCGCCAATTGGAGAAAGGCTTCTTCTCCGTCTCCGGCGATTCCCAGCTCTGCGCCGGCGGCATCGAGGACCTGCTCCGGGAAGATGCTGTAGCCGCATCCGCCGAGGACGATGGGGGCCGCGGTTCCGGATCGAATGGTGCTTACCAGTTCGCGCAGGCGAGGCACGAAGTAGGCGCCGCTGGGCAGGTAGCAGTCATCGGTATTGCGGAAGGTCACGCCGACGACCAACGGGTCGGCGTCCGCTGCCGCCGCCGCGACCACCTCCGGTTTTCGGGAGGCGAAGGCCAAGTCGAGCAGCCGGACGTGGAAGCCCGCCGCCCGCAGCCCGTCGCCGATGTAGTCGAGGGCCAGCGGGGCCACGGGCGGTCGCATTTCGTTCGAGTTGACGAGCAGCACGTTGCCGTGGGTCATGGCGGCATTAGACCCGAAGCGGGCCGGGATCACAATCCATCTTGGCGATTTCGTTGGGATCCGTTACCTTGTCCCCCCATGCGCAATGAGCCGAAACTTGCACCGGTGCACGTTCGGGATGCCCGCCCGGAGGATGCCGAAGTCATCGCCGATTTCAACAGCCGCATGGCCGAGGAGACCGAGCATCGCCGGCTCGATCCGGCGACCGTCTTATCCGGCGTTCGCGAGGGTCTCAAGCGCCCGACGATGTGCCGGTTCTTCGTGGCGGAACTCGACGGCCGGATCGTCGGCCAGGCGATGGTGACCTACGAGTGGAGCGACTGGCGGTGCGGAGCGTTCTGGTGGATCCAGAGCGTCTATGTGCACCCGGACGCCCGGAAGTGCGGCGTGTTCCGATCGATCTACGCTCACCTGTCGGCCATGGCTCGCCAGGACCCCTCGGTCTGCGGACTGCGTTTGTACGTCGAGAAGGACAACCATCGGGCGATGGCGACGTATCGGCGGCTGGGGATGGAGACTTCCGGGCATCTGGTGTTTGAGGAAGACTGGTCCGGCCTGGCGAGCCGTTGACCGCGGCGGGTACCGCCCTGGCCTGCCCGCCGTCCTTCTTGCGGGTTGGTCTCACCCGCCTTCGCGTTTCCTGGGGTGGGCTCGCCTGCCAGGCACCCAGGGTGTTCCGGCATGGTATTAGCTTCGCATGAGCCATATGATAGCGGCATGGACGAAGCAGCGATCAGGAATTTGCTTGTTGACGTGCGGGCCAAGCGTCGGACCGTAGATCAGGCGGTGGCTCAACTCAGGCATCTGCCGTTCGAGGATCTGGGTTTCGCGAAGGTCGATCACCATCGGGCGATCCGCTGCGGGTTTCCCGAGGTCATCTACTGCGAGGGCAAGACCACCAAGCAGATTGTGGCCATCACCGGCAAGCGGCTTGCGGGCGGCGGCAACCTGCTGGCGACCCGGGCGAATCCGGACGTCGCCCGCGCGGTCCGCCGGCGATTCCGCAAGGCGGTCTACAACCCCGCGGCTCGAACGCTGACCGTTCGCCAGCAGCCGCCGGCGCCCGCCAAGGGTTTTGTGGCCGTGGTCTCTGCGGGCACGTCCGATCTGCCGGTGGCGGAGGAGGCCCGCGAGACCTGCGAGATCATGGACCAGCCGACCCGCAAGTTCTATGATGTGGGTGTTGCAGGTATCCATCGTCTGCTGGCCCACTCTGCCGAGCTTCAGCAGGCCCGGGCGGTCGTGGTCTGTGCGGGCATGGAAGGGGCCCTGGCCAGCGTGGTGGGGGGGCTGGTGTGCTGCCCGGTGATCGGCGTGCCGACCAGTATTGGCTACGGGGCCAGTTTCGGCGGCATCGCCCCGTTGCTGACCATGCTGAACAGCTGTGCTGCCGGCGTCTCGGTGGTGAATATCGACAACGGTTTTGGCGGCGGCTACATCGCCGCCCTGATTGCGCGCGGCGCTCCTCCGGAAGCGGAATCGGGAGCGTGATCGGGAGGCCTGCCATGAAATCGGCTCCGACATCCTCGTCGCTGGTGCGGGTGCGGCGTATCCCTTCATTGCCCGCTCGGCACAGTGAGGGGCACAAGGGCGATTACGGTCGCGTGCTGGTCGTCGGCGGCAGTCTGGGCATGGCCGGTGCTCCTGCCTTGGCGGGCATGGCTGCCCTGCGTGGTGGGGCGGGGCTGGTGACGATTGCCGTACCAGCCTGCATCCTGCCCACGGTGGCGGCGCTCTGCCCTTGTGCCACCACCATGGAACTGCCTGCCACCTCGGATGGCCAGATCGATCCGGTTGCGAGCCTCAAGATCTTCGGTCGACGCTCGCTGTTGGCTCGAGGTGCGGCCACCCCCGACGCCCTCGTGGTCGGGCCTGGTCTCGGTCTCGCACCTATTCCGTACGGCCAGCAGCTCTGGGCGCTGATCGACGCCTTCCGCGAGGGGGGGCGGTGCAAGGCGGTGGTTGACGCTGACGCCCTCAACCTGGCGGGGTTGGCCGGCGGCTCGGCGCCCGAGAATTGGGACTGCCGCGAGCATTGGAGCACGGTGATCACGCCGCATCCCGGCGAGATGGCCCGCCTGCACGGGGCGACCACCCGCGAGGTCCAGGCGGATCGGGAGGGTTTCGCCGTTCGCACCGCCCGGCTGCTCAACGCGCGTCAGCCAGAGGCCAAATGCCTGTCGGTCGTCGTTCTCAAAGGGGCGGGCACCGTGGTTACTGACGGCCGGCGGATCTACGTGAACAAGACCGGCAACCCCGGGATGGCCACCGGCGGAAGCGGCGATGTTCTATCCGGCATGATCGCCGCGGCCATGGGTCAAGGCCTGGACTGCTTCGATGCCGCGGTGTTCGGTGTTCAGGTCCATGGCCGAGCCGGCGACCTCGCCGTCAAGGCCAAGGGCCAGGTGTCGCTCATCGCCACGGACATCATCGAGGCCCTGCCGGGAGCCATGAAAGGGAGTTGAGAGTCGAGAGTGGAGGACGGAGAAAGGCGGATCCTCGCACTGACTCACTGTGTTTTGAGGTATTGACTTCCTGCTCCTTCTTCTGTTGGCACTCGGCATTGCCATGCTCCGCAGCACTGCTCATCTTCCGCTTCATGGTGGGAAGGCTCCGGCCTGGCTGTTCGATCGGATGCATCGGCTGGCCGGGTCGGTTGTGCAGCTCATCGTCGAGGATCGCGGGCCGGGGGAGATGCTGCGGCGGCTGGCCGATCCGCTGTGGTTTCAGGCGTTCGGGTGCGTGCTGGGCTTCGATTGGCATTCCAGCGGACTGACCACGGTAACCTGCGGAGCGATCAAGGAGGCCTACCGGCGACTGGGCGACGATCTCGGCGTGCATGTGGCCGGCGGCAAGGGCGGGGCTTCACGCAAGACGCCGGATCAGATCGCGGACGTGGCGGATCGTGTCGGATTGCCCGGCGACCGGCTCATTCACGCCTCGCGCATGTCGGCCAAGGTGGACAGCAGCGCGGTCCAGGACGGCTACCAGATCTACACCCACCACTTCTTCTTCGCGGTCGAAGACTGGTGCGTGGTCCAGCAGGGCATGAACGACGCCAACGGCTACGCCCGGCGCTACCATTGGCTCGGCAGCACGGTTGAGGATTTCGTGTGCGAGCCGCACAGTGCCGTAGCCTCGCCTCCGGCCGGGGGGGCTGGTCTGCTCAACATGGTGGCCCGACCGGCCGCAGGTTCCCGGCAACGGTCGGCGGAACTGGCCCGCATGGATCCGGCTCGCGTCCTGCGCGAGGTGAGCGCGGGGCCGTCGCTGTTCATGCCCGCCCATCACCCGGTCGAACGGGCGGACATCAATCCCCGGCGCCTGGAGCGCGTTCTGCGGATGACCTGCGAGCATCAGCCGGCCGACTTCGAGTCGCTGCTCGGCCTGCCCGGCGTGGGTCCGGCCACGATTCGCAGCCTCGCTCTGCTGTCGGAGTTGATCTACGGCGAGCCCGCCTGCCGGCTCGACGTCACCCGCCTTTGGACGCCGACCGATCCGGCCGCCTTCAGCTACGCCCACGGCGGCAAAGACGGCCACCCATTCCCCGTGGATCGAGCGACATACGACCGATCGATCGGGCTGCTCGAATCGGCCGTCCGGCGGGCCAAGATCGACCCGGCGGGCAAGGATCAGGCCCTGTTTCGGCTCAGTGCGTGGTGCGGCGGGTCGAGTGCGACGTCCCTGATGGGTGAGGAATGAATGGGGGGTCAACCATTGCCGCTGGATCGTGCCGGACGGCGGCAAGACGTCCTGATCGCCGCTCTTCTCGGGAATCAGGCGTACAGAATCCCCGCGCAGGTCGTGACGCACGAGCCACCGATTCTGGCCGCCCAGTGGGATTCCCCCTGACGTTGGACGAACACGCGGACCAGCCCCGCGCGCCCCGTGCCGGAGGACTGAACGCAGCGCAGCCCGGCCAGGTTCTCGACCCTGGGCACGAGGCCGGACGCGACCAGGTGAGTGGCCAAAGGACCATGAACACTGCCCGTCACCGGATCCTCGTGGATCCCCGCGGCGGGGGCGAAGAAACGCGACTGGACGGCAACCGAGGGTGTGACCGTGGCGGTGGTGGCGACGCAGACCCCCCGAATCCGCTGCTGCTGGCATAGATCGCCCAGTTCGCGGAACGCCGGTCGCAGGCCGTTCAGGGTCACGAGATCCTTGACGAAGACGATCAGGTCGCCGTCCTGGGTTTTGGCCGCCGCCAGCCGGCCGTCGATCGATTCTGCTTGGATGCCCAGGTGTTCCAGAAGGACGGGCGGGAGACTCGGCACCGGCGTCAGCACCGGATCCACCAGATCCAGCCAAACGACGTGCTCTTCGTCGATCAAGGCGGTCAGTGTGCCGCCACGGGTTTTGATTCTGACAGGTTCGCAGGCCGGGGGTTGGGCCGCGGGCAACCGGCCGGCTTCTGCGAGGGCATGGATCGTTGCGATGGTCGCATGCCCGCACATGCGCTCCTCGTGGACGGGCGTGAACCAGCGGATCTCGAGATCGAAGTTGCCGCATGGATCCACCGGCAGGGCAAATGCGGTTTCGCTCTGGTTCATCTCCAGGGCGATCTGCTGCATCTCCGCGTCGGTCAGGCCGGCGGCGTCGAGTACGACGGCCGCGGCGTTGCCCTGGAAACGCCGGGTGGTGAACGCATCGACCAGGCGGTAGTTGATCTCCCTGACGGCCAAGAGCGTTTCCTCCAATCCGGCTCCGCGTACGACCGGCCAGCGGCCGCGACCGAGGTTGGTTCAACCGGTGGCGCCGGTGCATGATCACCTGCTTGACCCGCTCTGACAAGCTCATTTACACGCCGGCGCGAGCCTGCTAATCTGGTGCCGAGGGGAGATGCGCCTGTGGCAGTAGCGGTGAGCCGTGGTGAGGAGGTCGGGTGATGACAACAAGCGGCCGCTGGGTGTGGCTGGTGTTCGGGCCGGTTGCCTTGCTGCTTGGCGGATGTGGGGGTGCCGATTTCGGGGGCGACGTCGCCGTGCCGGTGACGCAGCGATCCGTGCTTGCCGCAGATGTCGCCCTTGCGGACCCGATTCGCCTGCCCGGCGACCGGACGTTCAACATCCACCTCAAATCGGGTACCCGCGACCCGGGTGCGGACGGTACCGCTCACGAGGACTCGGACGCCACTGCGGCGGGTGATGCTCGGGCCCTGGCCGAGACCGCCAACGGCGGCAGGGCCGCATCCGAGTTCCGCGTCGGCCATGCTCTCGACAACCAATCGAACAAGTCGATCAGTGTCGGCATCCAGGTCGAGTTCGAGCTGGCCCACGCCTTGCGGGCTTCTCCGCAGCCGGCGTCCCAGACGCAGGCAACCGGGACACTGCGGCTTGTGGTTCTCGACAGCCGCAAGCGGACGCTCGCCAATCTGGACATCGCCCACCTGGTCAGTGATGAAGCCCGGGCCCAGTCCTCGAGCCTGGAGCGGCACGCACTCGACGTGACCTTCGATCCCAATCAGAGCTACAGCGTGATTCTCCACGGCAAGGCCGCCGCCTCGGCTGCGGCGTATCAGCAAGCGTCGGCCAGCATTGACGTCCGCAACCTCAAGATGCGGCTGACCTTCACTCCGGCTGGGCCGTCCAGCCAGCCGGCCGAGAAGTAACATGGCCCTACTCCAGATCACGACGCCCGAAGGCACGCGGGTTCTCGAGCTCGCCGCGGGCCAGGTCACCATCGGGCGGAGCGGCGGCAGCGACGTGGTCATCGAGGATGAGCGGGCCAGCCGGGCGCACTGCAGCATTCACCCGGTGGCCGGTGGAACATTGCTTCGCGATCTGGGCAGTCGAAACGGCACCAAGTTCCGGGGCCGGCGGATCGTCGAGCAGATCCTCGTTCCCTTCGGTGAGCCGTTCACCATCGGCCAGACGTCGCTGCGGGTCTTCGAGCAGTCCATTCCGCCGGTCGTGCCGGTGTCGCCGTCCGAGACCACGGTGGACGCCCAGGTCGACCTCCCGGTGGCCGAGGTGATCGAAGAGGACACCCTGGGGGACGAAATCGGTCCATCGGACCAGGATCGCCTGGTCAACGAGGCCCGCCGCGAGCTGAACAACCTCCGGACCACGGGCGAGGACCCCGGTTTCTCGCTCAACGAGATCTCGCTGCTGGACCATACGAACAAGCCGGTACACACCCCACAGAACGCCAGGACGGCCAGCCCGGCGGTGCGCACCCTCCGGTTGCTCTGTTACGGGGCGATCCGCGCCCGGGCGACCGACCTGCACTTCGATCCGGTCAACGACGGCTGCCAGGTCCGCTTTCGCATTGACGGCAAGATGGTGCCTGTTGTCCTCCTACCGGCTGGCGTCGCCCGGTCGCTGCTCAGCGTGGTCAAGGTCCTGTCCGAGCTCGACATCACTGGAAAGCACAACATCCAGGACGGCAGCATGACCATCGAGGCGAGCCGGCGGATCGACTGCCGCGTGTCGCTGACGCCCACCATGCACGGCGAGAAGCTCGTCCTTCGAGTGCTCGACAGCTATGGTGTTCCATCCCACCTGGAGGAACTGGGCCTCTCCGCCTTGATGCTCAAGCAGATCCGCGGGCTCTGCCAGCTCGACGCCGGCATGATGCTGGTCAGCGGCCCGACCGGCAGCGGCAAGACAACGACCTTGTACACCGCCCTCCGGGCTGTCGACTCCAGGAGCCGCAACGTGGTTACCATCGAGGATCCGATTGAGTACCACATGGAGGGCATTACTCAGATCCAGACCAACAGCGACAAGGGGCTGACCTTCAGTCACATCCTCAAGTCGGTGCTACGCCAGGACCCCGACGTCATCCTGGTGGGCGAAATCCGCGATCGCGAGACCGCCCAGACGGCCATGCAGGCGGCCATGACCGGACACCTGGTCCTCACCACCCTGCATGCCCGCGATACCATCGGATCCATCTTCCGGCTGCTCGACCTGGGCGTCGAGGCGTACATGATCGCCAACTCGATTTCGCTGTGCCTGGCTCAGCGGCTGGTTCGTGTGCTCTGCCCGCACTGCAAGCGGACCTACCGGCCCAAACCCAGCCAACTGGTCAAGATGAACATGGAGAGCCAGGGTGTCGATCTGCTGCACACCAACGTCGGCTGCCGCCGGTGCATGAATGTCGGATACTGGGGCCGGACCGCGGTCTTCGAGCTGCTCAACTTCAACGACAACCTGCGCGACGCTCTCATGACCACCAAGACCATCCATGACATTCGCCGCGCCGCCGGTGAATGGACCTACCAGAGCCTGCTGGAAAGTGCCTGCAAGAAGGTCATTGACGGCACGACCACGCTTGAAGAAGTGGAGCGCATCGCGGCCAGGGATTGAGCGGAACAGGGCGACAATCGCTGTCCCGCGGTTCACCGGCCAGAGACGCGGCGTCGGTGTCGGGGGATCCTGTCGCAGTCGGCCGGCGACAAAAAAGCCGCGCGGCGAACCGACGGCTCGTCGCGCGGCAAAAAAGCTCAGGATTCCTGCCGACCCGTAGGGGTCACTCGCCGCAATTCGGGTTCAGGGGGATCCCCGAACCACTGTAACACAGCTGGAACACGGCGAAATCCACCTGGTCCACGTCACCATCTTTGTCCAGGTCGCGGGCCTTCGATCGGAAACGTCAAGCGTACCTCGCGGACCTCATGACGTTCCTGCGTTTTGAGACTATCTCCGCCCAGAGCATCCATGCTGACGACATGCGCTGGTGCACCGAGTGGATTCGCGGCCAACTGGACCTCGCGGGGATCGAGGCCCGCGTGGTGCCAACCGCCGGGCACCCGGCCGTCCTCGGCGACAGCGGCCCGCTCCCCGGCAGACCGTCCGCTCCCACGCTTCTGGTTTACGGCCACTACGACGTTCAGCCGGTGGGCGACCTCAGACTCTGGAAATCGCCTCCTTTCGAGCCCGCCATTCGTGACGGGACCATCTTCGCCCGGGGCAGCGCGGACGACAAGGGCCAGACCATGACCCATCTGGCGGCCATGCGCTCCTGGAAGGAGACCGGAGAACCGCTGCCGGTCCGAGTCAAGTTCCTCATCGAGGGCGAAGAAGAGATCGGCTCAGTCCATCTGCCCGACCTCGTCCGCGAACGTGCCGACGAACTGGCGTGCGACTACGTCGTCCTCAGCGATACCAGCAGGTATGACGACGACACACCGGCCATGGATTACGCGACCCGAGGCCTGGTCTACAAGGAGATCATCGTCGACGGTCCGGCCCGCGATCTGCACAGCGGACAGTACGGGGGAACCGTCGCGAATCCGGCCAATGTCCTGGCCGGCATCCTGGCTTCGCTGCACGATGGAAACGGGCGGGTCACGATTCCTGGCTTCTACGACGACGTCCGCCCGCTCTCCAGCGATGAACGCGAAGCCCTCGCCCGACACGGCATGAGCGATGCTCAACTCCTGGCCGCTACAGGAAGCCCCGCCCCCTTCGGCGAGCTGGGCTTCACCACCACCGAACGGTACGGGGCTCGCCCCACCCTCGATGTCAACGGCTTGGTCAGCGGCTACATCGACGAAGGGGCGGCGACGATTCTCCCGTCTCGGGCGGCGGCCAAAGTCTCCATGCGACTGGTCGGCGATCAAGATCCCGACACAATCTCCAAAGCGTTCGACGCGGCCGTGCGGACGGCCTGTCCCGCCACCGTGCGACTCACCATCCTCGAACACTCGAACTGCGCGGCCTACCTTGCTCCGACCGATTCGCCGGGGATGAAGGCGGCCAGCGCGGCCCTCACCGAAACCTACGGCAAGCCACCCATCCTCACCCGGGGAGGCGGCACCCTGCCCATCCTGCCCATGTTCAGGAAGATCCTCGGGGCCGACAGCATCATGCTGGGCTTCTCCTCGCCGGACTGCAACGTCCACAGTCCCAACGAGTTCTTCCACGTCCGCGAGTTCGAGACGGGTACGCGTTGCGTGCTTCGATTCCTATCGCTGATGGGGAGTGTTCGGAGCTAACATCATCCCTGTCAAAGAGTTATGTTCTCTCGGGGACCGGACGATTCACCCCGCGGCCCTGGGACGACCTGGGTCCGAATCACTTCCGTCGTTTCTGGAACCGCCTTGTCGTCAACGTATCCGGGGTTTTGGCCGATGGATGGTTAGGTTGATACCCCTCCGGTCGACTTGACGTCGTCCGGGTGGAGATGCACATTACTGCTTGTGCGCCATGGAATTAGAGCCAGGTGCGCGCCTGATAGGCCTGGCAGAATGGGAGGTCAGTGATGGTGTCGCTACGTAAGAGCATGACTGTGGCCGTACTCACTTACGCCGCATTGCTGCCTGCATCGGCGGTCAGGGCAGACATCAGCCTCAAGAAGGCGTTCCTCATCGGCCTCAACCAATTCGACAACACCGTCGGCATTGAGAAGAACCTCCTGGGCAAGGGGTACGACTTCGCCGCCGCGGCGCCTTACGTGGGTCAGAACTACAACTTCGGTTTCGCCGATCTGACGCTCGGGGCGACGTCGGCGACCACGGTGCGGCTCGCCGCCGGGTACACGACCCGAGGCATACCGACCGCCACCTTCTCCCTGGCTACCGGCAACAACCCCTTGAGCTACGTATTCCAGATTGACCCCGGTTTCCAGAATCTCACCGCCGCGGGTAACGTGGCCATTAACGTCAACACGAAAATCAACGCCTTGGGTTTCTACGACCAGACGTTCCAGATCTCCAACCGCGGCACCTACACGGCCAAAGGGTGGCTGGGGAATGACCAGCAGAGCCTCGATTTCGACGCCGGCCCGATCGTGGTTTCGGGCAACATCTACACGGATGCCGCCGCCGCCGTAACCAAGCCCTTCTTCGATGCGGTCGGCACGTTCAACCCATTTGAGAAGCTCAGCAGCCGATCCGCCAGGATCGCAGGCCTGGACGCCAGCATCGATGCCTTGAACGCCAAGCTGGTCACCGGGCACGCCCTCACCAGCGAGGAGACGAATACCCTGGTTAACAACACGATCCTGGCCGCGCTGCTCGGTGAGAAGCCGTCCAGCCACCTGTTCGACGCGTTCATGGTCCCGGAGGGCCTCTTGAGCGATGGCAACGGGATCGGGCCCATGGCGGTGAACGTCCCGGAACCGAGCTGCCTTGGGTTGCTGATCGTCGGCCTCCTGGCCCTGCGCCCCAGCCGCCGGTCTCGACGCTGAACGCACCGTTCTTCGCACGCGAGTGGAAGCCATCGGGCCTGGGGCAAACCGCCTCAGGCCCGCTTCATTGGTTTGACCCCTGTTCGGCAAGCCCCTTATACTCGCCGGGCGTCATCGTGGAGATGGGCCTCTCAGGGGTGCGAGCTGGCATGCCGTCAATTCAGGTTCTTCCCGATCTCCTGGTCAACAAGATCGCTGCTGGCGAGGTCGTTGAGCGTCCGGCCAGCGTGGTCAAGGAGCTTGTCGAGAACAGTCTCGATTCCGGTGCCCACCACATCGAGATCGCCATCGAAGAGGGTGGTCGCAGACTCACTCGCGTGGTCGACGACGGTTCCGGCATGGACGCCGAGGACTTGGCCCGCTGCGTTCTCCCACACGCGACCAGCAAGATTCGCGGCGAGAGCGACCTGTTCGCGATTCGCACCATGGGTTTTCGCGGCGAGGCACTGCCGAGCATTGGCTCGGTCTCCCAGCTCCGCATCGTCTCTCGTCGCGCCGACACCCACGAGGCCCACGAAATCCGTATGGCCGGCGACCAGGTCGAACCCATCATCGCCGCAAGCGGCCCGCCGGGCACCACCGTCGAGGTTCGCGAGCTGTTCTTCAATGTCCCCGCCCGCCAGAAGTTCCTGCGCACCGCCCAGACCGAGATGGGACACATCACCGAACAGGTCGCCCGCATCGCTCTGGTCCACCCCGGTATCGAGTTTCGGCTGACGCACAACGGCCGGCTGATCCACCACCTCCGCCCGGCGGACCATGTTCGCTCCCGCGTGGCCGATCTGTACGGCGCGGAACTGGCCGACTCACTCCTCGAGTTCACGCGCGACGAACGCGGCCTCAACATCCGCGGTTACGCGGGCCGGCCGGCCGATAGTCGCTCCTCCGGCAAGTGGCAGTACATCTTCCTCAACGGTCGCTACATCCACGACCGCTTCGTCTCCGCCGCCGCCCGCGAGGCCTACCGCGGACTCATGGAGGCCAACCGCTACCCCGTCTTCTTCATCGCCCTCCAAGTCGATCCCGCCGCAGTCGACGTCAACGTGCACCCGACCAAGAGCGAGGTCCGCTGGCAGGATTCGAATGTCGTCTACTCCCAGGTCCTCTCGGTCCTGCGCGATCGCTTCCTCAACGCCAATCTGACCACGCAGTACCGCCCCAATCCCGGCGGCCGACCGGCCCCTGCACCGTTCGCAGCACCGGCCACCGGTCTGCGGGCCCTCTCTCCCGACCCGACCGACAGCATGACCCAGGATGAACTCGATGCCGACCGCCGCCGCGAAGTACGCCAATCCGTCGCCGAATTCTACAAGCGCAGTCTGCCCGCCGGCCATCTGCCGCCGCCGGGCGGCCCAGCCTCCGCAGGTGCGTCCGGCGAGCCGGGCTGCGACTGGTCCAGGCGCTCGCCGATGGTCCGCACCTCATGGCCATCAACGCCGGCCGAGTACTCCGCAGCCACGACGGCAGGGGACCGAGAGACAGGGTCAACCGCGGCCGAGCCCCAGCTCGCCTCGCCGCATCCGCCGGTTTGGAGTGCTCCGGCCGGCGGCTCAAGTCCCGCAGGTCGTGCACCCCGGGTGATTCAGGTTCACAGGGCGTTCCTCGTCACCGAAAGCGACGATGGCTTGACCATCATCGACCAGCACGCCCTTCACGAACGCATCCTCTACGAAAAGATCTCCGAACAGATCCGCCGCGGATCCCTCGAGTCTCAACGCTTGCTGCTGCCCGAAACCGTGAATGTGGCCCCGGATCACGTCGCCCTGATCGAGTCCCATGGGCAGCTGTTCGGCCAGCTCGGCTTCGAGCTCAGCCCCTATGGCCCGAGCACCATCGCCGTCCATGCCGCCCCGTCGCTGCTGAGCCCCGAACGGGTCGCAGACTTCGTCCGTGACGCCCTCGATCGACTGGTGGCCCGCGATGCGCCCGCCTCCGGAGAAATGCTGATGAACGACCTGATCGCCATGTGCGCCTGCAAGGCGGCCGTCAAAGCCGGTGATCCGCTCTCCCCGGCGGAAATCGAATCGCTCATGGCCCAACGCCATCTCGTCGATCGTTCGACCAACTGCCCCCACGGCCGGCCAACGTCCCTCAATCTGGCCCTCAGCGATCTCGAGAAGCAGTTCAAGCGAACGTAGGCGGCAAAACGGCCGGACGAGGCCTATAGTGTGTTGAGGAGGTAATAGTAAGCTAAAAGTGGCTGGCGGTCGCTCTGCGGGTGCCGGGCGGAGGCGCGGACCGCGGCGGCTGACAATGAACGGCCGAGCACTCCGCCGCCGGCGTCGGACCGCGGCCTCCATCCGCCCTCCCGCGCGGGTTGGATGTGGCATGCCGAGTCGTCGCCCCGTCGCCCGATACTCGCTTGACTTTACCCGTTGATGCGGACTAGCATGGAAGAAGGACGGGATGTGTGCGAGGCGATATGCGCAGGTGTGTCTGCCATGTTTACAGGCATCGTACAGGCCGTGGGCGTCGTTCGCTCCATGCAAAGGAGCGCTGCCGGCGCGCGCCTGCGGGTCGATGCCCCAGACCTGCGGCGTCCCATCCTTGACGGGGCGAGCGTCTGCGTGAGCGGCGCCTGCCTGACCGTCGTTCGCAGCGATCCAAGCCGCATCGAGTTCGATGTCGTCCCGGAGACCCTCAACCACAGTACGCTGGGTGCCCTGACCGTCGGCGACCGCGTGAACCTGGAAGCCAGTCTCCGGCCCGGCGATGGGCTCGACGGCCACGTGGTTCAGGGCCACGTCGATGGGACCGCACGGGTGGAACGTATCCGCACCGCCGGCGAGTGGGTCGCCTCATTCCTGCCCGACGACGGCTTGATGCCCTACATCATCCCCAAGGGCTCGGTGACCGTCGACGGCGTCTCGCTCACCGTGGCTCGGGCTGAACACCATGCCTTCAGCGTCGCCTTGATTCCGACCACCCTTCGACAAACCACCCTGGCCTCGCTGAATGTCGGGGACCGCGTCAATGTCGAGACCGATGTCCTCGTTCGTACCATCGTCGCCACCCTGGAGCGGTGGAAAGAGAACGAGTCGGGCGAGCCGCTGACGGTCAACATGCTCCGGGCGAATGGGTGGTGATGCCATGAGTCGCTCCACCCCCGAGACCCTCAAAGCCGACAACCGGCGCCATCACGGCAAGCGGCCGCTCATCGGGATCACCATGGGCGAGCCCGGCGGCATCGGCGCCGAGGTCGTGGTCAAGGCCCTGGCCGATCCCGCTGTCCGCCGCTTGGGACGGTTCATCATCTACGGTCTGGCCGAAAGCCTGGAGTACGCCGCCGACCTGGCGGAGGTCAACCCATACTGGTTCCGCCTGCCCCACGAACTGGTGAGCCGCATCGAGAGCGGAACCGTCGTGGCCGATTTCGACGAGTTCTCCGTCTTCGGACCGGCGATCCGCCACGCGACCGCCCAGGGCGGCGAAGCCTCCATGCGATTCCTCAACGCGGCCATCAAGGGCGCCCGCGACGGCTTCCTCGAGGGGATCGTGACCGCCCCGATCTGCAAGGAAAGCTGGGCCATGGCGGGCTACAAGTTCCCCGGCCACACCGAGAAACTGGCCCACGCGTTCCATGCCGACCGCGTCACCATGATGTTCGTCACCGAGAAACTGAGAGTGGCCCTGGCCAGCATCCATGAGCCGCTGTTCGATCTCCGCAACTCGTTCACGATCGGCCGGGTCTTCCAGCCCATCGATCTCATGGGCGAAGCCTTGGTCAACTGGTTCGGCATCGAGAACCCCCGGATCGGCGTCTGCGGACTTAATCCCCATGCCGGCGAGAACGGACTCTTCGGCGACGAGGAGAAGCGGATTATCGAGCCCGCCGTCGTCATGGCCCGCGAGGTCGGATGGGACGTCGCCGGCCCCTATCCGGCCGATACCCTCTTCTGGCGCGCCGTGCAGGGCCACTTCGACGGCGTCGTGGCCATGTACCACGACCAGGGCCTTATCCCCGTGAAACTCCTGGCTTTCGACAGCGCCTGTCAGACCACACTGGGATTGCCCGTCATCCGAACCAGCGTCGATCACGGAACAGCCTTCGACATCGCTAATCGAAACATCGCCAACCCGGAGAGCATGAAGTCCGCCATTCGCTTGGCCTGCGAACTCGCCCTGCATCACCGCAACCGGCCGGCCGTGCCCCCCGATCGCCCGCCGCTCGACGTTCCCGACGAGACCTTGGGGACGGTCAGCGATGAGTGAGCACCTTCCGGTCACGGGCTCGACGCCTGACCCACGACCATACCCCGGCCATTGAACCGAGCCCGAATCTGACCGCCCCCGTTCGCTCCACCCATTGACATCCTGCTCGTCCGGCTCATCCTGTGTAGATCTTGCCCGTCGAGGCAATAAGGGAGATCCACATGAGCTCGAGCTGGAACAGACGTTCGCCCCAGGCGGAGATCAAGGCCGGTCTGCAGATGGCCGTGCTGGTCGTGGCAGGAGCGGCCTCGGCCTGCAGTGCCGCTGAACCAAGGTACTATGAAGTCGTGGTTTACGGCGGGACGGCAGGGGGGGCCATCGCCGCGGTGGCCGCCGCTCAGGAAGGCGTATCCGTCGCCCTCCTCGAGCCCGGTCGGCACATCGGCGGCATGGTCTCCGGCGGGCTCGGAGCCACCGATTTCGGCAACAAGACCGTCATCGGGGGAATGTCCCGCGAGTTCTTCGTGCGGGTGGGCCGGCATTACGGGCAGCCGCTCTCCTGGTACTTCGAGCCCCACCTCGCCGAGCAGGTCTTCAACACCTGGCTCAAGGAAAAGGGCGTCCAGGTGCTGCTCGGGCACCGCCTCGATCGGGTAAGCCTCAAGGACGGCCGCATCGATACCTTCCGGACGGAGAACGGCGCCACCTTCGCCGCAAAGGTCTTCCTGGATTGCTCCTACGAAGGCGACCTCATGGCCCAGGCTAGGGTGAGCTACACCTGGGGCCGCGAGGGTATGAACCAGTATGGCGAGACTCTGGCCGGCGTGCGCGAGCGGTGCGAGTTCCACCAGTTCAGCGTCTCCATCCCCGGCCGCGACCAGAACGGCAAGCTCCTCCCCCTGGTTTACCCCGGCGAGCGGGGCACGACCGGCCAGGCTGACCAGAAGGTCCAGGCCTACAACTTCCGCATCTGCCTGTGCAACCGCAAGGAGAACCAGGTCCCGTTCAACAAGCCCGAAGGATACGATCCGGCACGCTACGAGATTCTGCGTCGCTACCTGGCCATCAAGGGAAACGACCTCCGCCTCGGTCAGATCCTCAGCATCATCATGATGCCCAACGGCAAGACCGACATCAACAACAACGGGCCGATTTCGACCGACTACATCGGCGAGAGCTGGGAGTACCCCGAGGCCGATTACGGCAAACGGCGGCGGATCTGGGACGACCACCTTCGCTATGTGCAGGGCTACTTCTACTTCCTGGCGAACGATCCATCGGTGCCTGGGCACATTCGGGACGAAATGAACAAGTGGGGGCTGGCCAAGGACGAGTTCGTCGACACCGGGCACTGGCCGCATCAACTCTACATCCGCGAGGCCCGACGCATGATCGGCGAATACGTCATGATCCAGAAAGATCTGCAGACCGACCGCGAGAAGCCCGACTCGATCGGCATGGGGTCCTACAATTCCGACTCCCACCACGTTCAGCGGATCGTGCGCCCGGACGGCATGCTTGAGAACGAGGGTGACATGCAAGTCCGGGTCAAGCCCTACGAAATCGCCTTCCGCACCGTTCTGCCCAGACCGGCGGAGTGCACCAACCTCCTGGTCCCGGTCTGCTTCTCCGCCTCGCATGTGGCCTACTCATCGATGCGGATGGAGCCCCAGTACATGATCATCGGGCAGGCCGCGGGACTGGCGGCCTCCGCCGCGGCCAAGTCGGGCAAGCCCGTTCAGGACACCGACGTCGCCTGGCTTCAGCAGCGGCTCCGCGAGGGAAAGTCCGTGCTGAAGATGAGTGAGGCGATCAAGTGACGAATGCCGCCGAGATCCAGTGCCTGGTCTGCGGCCGCACCGGCTTCGAACCTCATCTCGACATCCTCCTGCGCTGCCCGGCGTGCGGCTTCGTGACCGCCAGACTCGACCCGCCCGCCGAGACCCGGGGCCTTTACGAAGGGGACTACTTCACCGGCGGCGAGTACCTGGATTACCTGGCCGACGAAGCATTCTTCAAACGGAACTTCCGGCCGCGCCTCGACGCCGTTCGCGGGCAATGCCGCAGTGGACGGTTGCTCGAAATCGGTGCTGCCTACGGCTTCTTCATGGACCTGGCGAGACAGTCCTTCGACACCGTCGGCTTCGAGGTCAATCCCGAGGCCGTTCGCTACGCCCGCGAGCAACTCAGACTCGACGTCCGCTGCGACGATTTCCTGGCCGCAACCACCGAGAGCATCGGTGGACCGGTCGACGTCGCCGTCATGTGGGACGTGCTTGAACATCTGGAACGTCCGGACCGTTTCCTGGACCACATCGCAAACCTCTCCAGGCCCGGCGCCTGCCTTTTCGTCACCACGGGCGACATCGGGAGCCTGGTTGCCCGAATCCGAGGACGCAGATGGCGAATGATCCATCCGCCCTCGCATCTGCACTACTTTAGCCGGGCAACGCTCACCCGCCTGCTCGAGAAAACCGGCTTCGAGCTCGTGGATGTCCGTCCCGTCGGCGTGGCCCGCAGCCTGCGCCAGATCCTCTATTCCGTGCTGGTACTCGGCCTGGGAATGAGACGAGCCTACACCGCGGCAACTAGGGTGGTCCCCGCCACCTGGGGCTTGACTCTGAATACGTTCGACATCATGCAGGTCACGGCTCGATGTGTGTCCCCAGGATCTTGAGGAACGCCGCCAGCCAGGCGGGATGGGCCGGCCAGGCCGGAGCCGTGACCAGGTTGCCGTCGACGTGAGCCGCGTCCAGGGCGATGTTCGCGTACGCCCCTCCAGCATGGATCACGTCGGGCCCAACCGCCGGGTAAGCACTGCACGAGCGGCCCTTGAGAACGCCGGCACCGGCCAGCAGCTGAGCTCCGTGGCAGATGGG